>NZ_JBBEWO010000026.1:0-35234 GCF_038739805.1 Blautia acetica
TTGACGAAGTGAACCGTGAACCCGTGGTTTATCACTGGAAGTATAAAATGGATGAAATCAGTGAAGAGGAAGCAGTATCAATTTAATATAGCAATTATTTAATATTCGTTATACTAGTAGCATGGATTTGTTTAACGCTACCATAAAAGCACCAAGGAAAACATTTACGCAATATTTTATAAATGCCTTATCTCCTTGCTCAGTTCCGATATCATCTGGAACACCCAGGATTGTGCGAATTTCTTTTGCATTCGTCTGCTTATTCTCATTTAACTGCATCTCCACGGATGTATTAGAGGCTTCCTGGAACTCTAAACCATTGTTTAGAATAATTACATTTTCCGTATTATTGCTATACAGTTTTCTCCACGCTGCCTTCAACTTGTCCATAGCTTCCTGAGTTAAGTTCTTTGCAGATTTTACAAAACCTTTCTTATTTCCACCTGTTTTAACAAGCCCTTCCTCGTATTTCAAGGAATTATAAGAAACACTCAGTATTTTACTATTCTCTTCCACAATGCCTACACCACGCATACCATCTCTTGTGTTACGAAGAACTCTCACGAACTGTTCTGGGAAATACCGTTTTCCCTGCACGAGCACTACATATTCCTTAAAAATTACATCTGCATTCGGTGCGTAAGAAACATGATTTGACTGGACATATCGTAATGACTGGATTCCATTTTCTTCCCAGTCCACATAAATGTTTCCTTCCCCATCCAGCAAATAATCTTTTACAAGTGCTTGCTTCATCATATTTGCATCTAGCGTATCTCCTGTATCTTCATTCAGAAGATGCACCCTCCAATCGCCTTTCACTTCTTCGACACGCTTCTTTCCACGCTTGTACAGTTTAATCGGTACATTTGCGACAGTTTCCGCAATCTCATTGATCGCCCCGGCCAGTGCTGGAATCTGCATTGCCTTTTCTCTTGTCATTTCATCATTTGCAAGAAGTGCTTTCAGAATCGGCTCTGCAACTGCCGATTCGTCTATCATCTGCGGTTCTGCTCTTTCCTTACGCTTAAAAAATTTCCTTAAAATCCCTCCTATCCCACTTGAACAACAAAATCATCAGAGCCATACATCACATATTGCTGCAGTAAGTACATCGCATTAATAAGACTCACCACCATATCAACTTTGCCTTCTGATTTTTTCTTATTAACATATTTATTTCTGTTTGTGTCTTCCGTACACCTTGCATTTTGGAAGTTGATTTCCAACATCCTATTCGACATATAATGAAATTGCTGTTCAAGAATCAATTCCCTCAACCACTTCGTTGGCTGATGCAACACAGAACTATGCTGTTTTATTTCCACACATTCATATCCATCTTCTTCCAACTGCTGCACTGTAGCCAATGCATTCCATTTGTCATATCCAATCTGCTGTATCTCTACTCCGTATTCACTTTCAATCTCAACAATCTTATTCTTAACGAATATATAATCAATCACTTCATTTCCACAAGAGAAACAATCCCCATTGGCAATCAATCGTTTGTAGTCTACATGTTCCTTTTTACTTTTAAATTCCACTTTGTCTGTCGGAACAAAGCCAAAGACCTTTGCATAAACAATTCCATCAACAATCGTGACCATTGCAAGTGCTGTGTTATCGTCTGTCTGTGACAAGTCAAGTCCTAACCATACTTTCTTGCCTGCCCAAAAATCAGGGTTATTCTCAATCCTACATAGTTTCACTTTTTGTATATCTATGTATCCCTCAACGCCAAGCCCTTTGTAAAGGATGTTGTTGTGCTTGCATAAGTAATTCTCTCGCTTATTCTCATACAGAACAGCGATTGCACGTTTCTTAACAATCTCATCAAAGATGTATCCATGTGCATAAGCTACAGGATTGCTTTGGTAGATACACAGGTCATTCGTCTGCCACTCTTCCCCAATTTTTAGTTCTTCATTCGGCTCGTAAAGCAGGGCGAATGTTCTCCTATCATCCAGCAAACCATCCAGCGTCTTTTTCGCAATGTCAATCTCATCAATCATGGCATTATCATCATTTGGATATTGGGTGCTGATGATGATTCCGAGTTTGTTAAATAATGTAATCTGAGATGAACGCATAGCCTCTATTGGGTATTCATCCATTGCTCCACATTCATCTGCCAGGAAAGCATGAGCCATCTTTCCATCCATGCCATCATTGGAATACGCCAACGGAGTATATTCATTATCATTCAGCAGGCAAATAATTTGACTTCTTAGAATCTTAAATGCCGGCTCATCTTCATCATACAGTGCTGGACTTACCTTTATAATTTTCCGAATTGCTAATTTCAGTTCAGAAGAAAGTGCCAGGTCAGGAGCCACAGAGAAGAATCGTGAAAAGTCTGGTTCCGTCAGCATCAAAAGTATAAAAATAATCGCACTGTTGAACGTCTTAAAGTTCTTTCGTGCGATTTCCAATACTGCTGTGGTATAAAACCGGATATCTTGCTCTGTATTTTTTAATTTTGTACAAAGTGTGGCCACTATAAAGAGCCATGCATAATCTTCTAGCCCGTCATATATGGAACATCTCAAATCAGGATGTGTCATCAATTTTAGCAGTTTACAGATTTTTTCATAAGCTTTTTCATCCACAAATGCGTCCGGATCATCACCGTCAGCAATCGTAATCCAACTCTGGCACTGTTTCTTCACATATGCCGGTGCATATCCTACGCTTTCCTCAACACACCATTTTGCATAAGCATATGCCTTTCCTTCCTTAACCACTTAGTGCCTCTTTCAGAGCATTGCTTTTCTTTTCCGGAGTTTTCGGAATGCTACGTAGAGCAGATGCAATCGTCATGACATTTTCTTTTTCAATATCAAAAAGCATCTTCCTTTTAGCCTGTATCTGCTTATCGTAGGATATAAGCTGCTTTGCAAGCCCATCTTGCAATTTTAAAAACTCTGTAAATTCCATTTCGCCAGAACGCTCTTCTAATTTGTCCATTAATTCTTGTGCGTGTTCTCTTTTCTCTTCAAAATCAGCGCACTCCGCAAGAGTAAGACAATATCTATTAATTACGCTTCCATACAAATCATCACTTTTCTCAATTCCAGACAGAAGTTTTCTCACTCTCAGAAATTCTTTATGTGCTCTTGGATTTCCTTCTACCTCTTTCGATTCTTTCAAAATTACCCCAGAAAGAAGAGATTCTTCCGCTTGCTTTCTAGCTTTTAATTCCTTCTTTGTCCTGTGCGATTTATTTTCCATTTCTATAACTTTCGCTGGTTTTGATGGTCTTGCCATGTCAATCTCTCCTTTCTTTCTCATTTTGGGAATAAATTATAAATCATGGTGGGGCGTCGGTGTGGGGAACGCTTTATTGGAATAAAGTGCAACTCCGGGGGAGTACTAGCCGCAAACAGGGAAACTCTGCCCCATATCTTGCTCTTTTGTAATCCGAAATAGCTCTGCCCTTTTTATTTGTCCTTTTTCTGCCATTTCATGATGCCTAGAACACAACGTGATTAGGTTGCCATCATCTAGCCTCTTCTCGTAATCCTCTGCAAGTGGAACTATGTGGTGTACAGATGTATCCTCTGTTTCATATTGTCTACTGGGATTATGTAATCCTCTTACGCATACCTGACAGCAATAGTTATCTCTGAGTTTTATCTCTTCCCTTTTATCTTGCCACTTCTTAGAGTTATGGAAATAACGAGATTGTTTACTTTGTTCTGTCCTATGTGACTGTCTCGCTCTTATACTTTGTTCCTTCTGTGGACATATATGTTTACCGTCATGTATTCTTCCGCAATAGCTACAAGCCTTTAACATATCATCACCTCTTAATTGCGCCCCTGGGATTCGAACCCAGATTACCGGCTAAGGAGACCGGTGAGTTTGCCGTTACTCTAAAGCGCTATATTTCGTAAATACGGAGAGTAGGAGTCGAACCCACAATCGCTGGATATAAGCCAGGTGCAACGTACCGCATCACCTTCTCCACATAAGAAAAGACACCCGGGAAGGGTGCCTTATATTTGCTTTCACAAGCTATCGATTATTGAGTCCACTTTTCTTTTATTTTTTAAACTATTTTTACTATATTTTTGTAACATTTGTATCGCAAATTGAATTTGCTCGTTTACCCATTTAAATTGTTTAAAACATTCTTCCTCCATTCCATCTTTCTTAATTTTCTCAAAGTCTATATGGGCATCTCTTGTTAGCGTTCTATTATTTGTCACATAGGCAATAAATTCTTCGTTTGCAGTATCACTCATACTAAAACTATAATTATTAAATATACATGTCATCCTAAGTATGGAACATAAATAATTATCTTTTATATTTAAATAAATTCTATATCTATTTTCTCCCTTTACATGACTTTTTAACGTTCTAATACCTATGCTCGAAAACATCTTCTCCATTAATTCTATAGATAAACTACCATCGTATATATCTGCGATTTTCTTAATCCCTGGGCACAATAGAATCTTATTAAACTTCTCTTCTTGCATATTAAATAGCATAGTAAAATATGGATCATCCGAAAAACCTTTCCCCTCTGAAAGCCAACTTACAATTAATCTACTTTGAATTCCATCTTCTAATTTGGTTGTATAAGTGGCTGCAAAATATTCTTGAAATGATCTATGTGAAAAGGTGTACAATAATCCATCCTTAACAAGCATACAAACAGACTTGACCAAATCATCTAAATAATCATCTACTTTAAATTCAATATTTGAAAATTGTTCTTTTGCAAGTCCTAAATACTTCCGAACATCACTCTCTGAAAATTCATATTGACTTTTAAAATACGTTTTAAAACAAAAATATGAAAATATTGTTTTGAAATCATCTGCTCCTAAGCCAGTTCTTATATCTCTTTTAAAGCAATCTTTTGAACCATCATGTATATTAAATAATGTCGAAAATGCCTGTTCATAAAAATCACTTAATTTATCTGGTATCGATGCTCTTTCATCAAATGTCATAAGCATAATCGTCAATAGCAATGGATTAGAAGCAAATGACCGATATTTTTCATACAATCCATGATTTAACTCATACATAAATTTTTCTTTAGTATTTTGTTCATAATCCAATTTGGAGATTAAATCTAACGCCTGCAACTTGTTTAATTTCATAGCTTGTGCTTCTTTGAAGTCATTCCAACCAATAAACTGTTCCATAGGTCTAGAAGACATAATATAATAATTATCTGGATATTTAGTACATAATTCTCTTATCCCTTTACCTAGGCTATAGCTTTTCTCCATTTTCACCTCATCAAATCCATCGAAAAGTATGATATATTTTCCCGATTCCATACTATATTCAAAATATTCTTTTTCAACATCAAATCCGCAACTATGTAATGATGCATACACCAAATCTAAGGTATCAATAGATTTAGCTTCTTGGTTATTTATTCCTCTAAGTTCAACAAAAACAGGAATAAATCCTTCTTCTTTTATTGTATTCAAGAACATATGTTTTAATAGAGTTGTTTTACCTATTCCAGCAGTACCTGTTATTATTATTCTATGCCCTAAATCTATAATATTACTCACTTTTTCAGAACTTATTTCACTATCCTGGTACACTATATTTACACTCTCATATATGCTATATATATCTCGAGGTTCTTTACGATAAATTAATGTTTTAACCATTCTTATTTTTTCTGACGCAATTTTCAAATATCTTTCATAAGCATTTCCAAAATCAATATCCATTTTCTTATCATCTTCTTCAAAGTATTTTTTTATACTTCCGCATATCGATTTAATAGCATCTTTTGTCAACTCCGTTATGACACCTACTGCAATCTGTTTTTTTATATTATCCATAACCAAATCCTCCAAATCATACTTTTTTTCATAATACAACAAAACACCCCATATTTCTACAGGGTGTTTGGAAAAAAGTATTTTGGGATGGTCTCCATTTAGGAGAATTGGAAAGCCAGGAATCGAACCTGGAACTTGGAATTGTTTCCTGCTCTACCAACTGAGCTACTTTCCAAACTTGCAACCCATATGTGCCGTTATACCGGTTGCGTGATGGTTTCCGGCCTATCCTTGGCTGATTTTGATATGGCAGTAACATAACCATGAAGTAGACTGCCTGCGTCTGGCGCCATACAATAAAATACCTTTATGAAAAAGAGGAACGACGGTCTTTGCAGGTCTCTCCCATGTGAGAGCTACCCTGCAGGCGCTACCGTCTGAGCCTGATACAGCAACAGGGCTGTGACACCCTGCTGCCATGCCATACAAGGGAGGCTGATAGTCAAATGTGACAAGTTACTACCTCTGTTGCAACTTTACCTGATATCATAATATCATGAAAGCAGGTCGATTTTGTCCCCACTTTTCAATAAATCAAGAAAATAGTAAAATTTCCTTCTTGTGGCATAGAATTCTGTTTTTCCCATTGGTATTCTTCCCAAGTTCTCATCATACTCAATGAATCTGTAAGACAAATCATTTGTCACGCTCTTGATTATGTATTGATATATTTCTGCTGATGCAGCTACTGCGGCCTGTTCTATCATCTCACAGTCTTTTTGGTACATAACATTTCTGATTGCTTTGGTTTCTAAAGAATTTTCTTTGTAGTTGCTTTTGGGCATACCATCATAATTCATAGCCCCAACACCCCTGCTTATTTTTGATTTCTTTTCTTCATATTGCAAGCAAAAGGCTCTTAATTCATCATATCGATTCTTTGATATGCCATAATCCTCCCAGGTCATGTCTCGCAATCTTTTACCCATTGGTATCACCTCCGTCTTTTATAAAAATCATTCCACCGAAAGCTTTCTCGGAATCCTTTGCTATCTTCCAGGGTTACGATATGCGTATATACGCCTACCACTTTCATTTTTTTGCGCTTCTTTTCCCATTTTTCGCTCTTGGCATTGTCTGGTGGACGTTCCACCAAAACTTTATAAATCTCCCCGCGATATACTCCATGTTTCCGTTCCAGCGCTCTGGTCTTTTCTTCCTCCCGAATTCCCCACATGGCCTGTGTGGGTGTTGGGTCACTGTATCCTTCGTTGTTTTGCATATTTTCTCCTTTCACGCACGCTTCGCACACCTGCCGCCCTTCCGGGATTATATCCCCGCAGCATATACATCTGTCTTCCATTTAGTAACCTTCTTTAAATTTCATTTTAACGTGAAATGACTTTTACCAAAGAATTGTATTCTTTCATTTTATCTTTGCGTACAAGACCAATTTCTTCCGATTCAGAATAAACCACCTCATACTTTTTTGAAATCAATTCACAAACCTCTACTTCTGTCATTACCGCAATTTTTTCTGCTGTTTCCAATTTTTCTTCCAAGGCCAGCTTCCTAATTCTTCTTTCCATTCCTAAATAATTTAATTTGTCACTTAATTCTCTGCCTGTCATCTTATTTTCCTCCACTAAATTTCAGTTTAATTATGAACATATATGAAAAATGCGCTTTAACTCAACTATATGTTCATAAATAAAGTCAGACACTTTCACTTCTTCATCAGTTTTAATCAGTTCTTCAATCTCATTTATATTCTGAGATATAAAAATTCTTAAATATTTAATTAATTCTGCATCCTCCAGAGAGCATTGATATGCTTCTGCAATTATATTACGGTTATAGCAACACTTTTTCTGTTCAGTTGTCATATAAGTCCCTCACCTAAATGGTAATTTAGCTCTCTAATCCTAATGCCCTGCCAAAAACGTATGCAGCATATGTTCTCGCCAGTCTGCTTGCTTATTGCTCCATCTTTCGCATGTATCATCATCTTCTATCAGGATGCCTTTTAAATCGCACAGGCCTCCGTCATTTTCTGTGCAGGTGGCACAGGTTCTTGTTTGTTCTGTCATAGTTTTATTCTCCTTTGTATGGGTTTGGAAGTGGCTGCCAGGCTACAACTTTCCTTTTTACAATCCTATTTTCTTTTTCTATTTTCCACTTACCATCTAATGTATAGCTTGTTCCTGTTTTACGTGTCCCATCTTCAAGCTCATATGTTATATTCACTGGATCCGATACTTTTTCAAACATTGATTTAGACCATAAGTGTGTATCTTTGTATATTGCAAATGTAGAATCGTGTTCTTCTGGTAATCTCTTACTGCATGGAATCCAATCATCATTCATTTCGTCCATGTGCGAACGGACAATTTCCATTGCTCTTTCACATACGCAAACCGTACAATCATTATGCTCACAATCTTTTTTAAAGCAATCTATAGCAACTGTAGATTCCATAATGTTACGCATCTCTTCTACCTCTTCCAAAATCTTCTCTAATACGTTCAGTTTCTTCTCCCCCCCAGTTAATCCGCTGCCCACACTGCCTACAATACTTCCCGTAATCACTCGCTCCACATATCGGACATACACTTATGCCACCATAAGCATTCCGTTTAAGTACAGGTTTCTTCGGCAACTGCTTGTCCAGTGCTTCTATAGATAAATTATAGTATTCTTCACTCATATTAATTTGTTCTCTTGGTATGGATGGACTTACATGTATTCCATATTTATGTATTCTCCTTTCGTTTCCCATCCATGCAATCACTTCTCTAACTTTCTTTTTGTCCATATTCTACCCTCATTTTTCTTTCTTTCAAAATGTTCTGACATCCACATTTTTCGCAATCAACTGCATCTGAATACATTTCTCCTTTCGTAATGAAATTTACTGTTTTGACCAAATATATTTTATCTTTGTTTAAATCTAGCAGTGTTCCGCACACATCACATTTCTTTTCATTCATCTTCCCTTACCTCTCTTTCTATCTCCTCATATTTCTCTCACTTCCTTTTCTATCTCCTCATCCTTTAATTTCAGCAAATTTCCACTCTGATAAAATACTGCCCCTGCCGGAGTAACCTGCATACATTCGATATAGCCCTCTGCTTCGGCTTCTTTGTTGCCATATCTGCCATGGACTGTTGTTTTATGCTTTCGGAGATAAGTCTTTCCTGGAATTAAATCTTTCTTATCCATGCTCACACCTCCCTGTTGTCCTGCCACTTTTTCAGAATCAGTGCGGCAGGTTCTTCGTATCCTTCATCCAGAAGTGTTTTTACTGCCAGGTCTACGGAAATATATCTGTTCTTGCTGTCCGCCTCTCTTAGATTGTTTTCCATTTCTCCCCAGGCAGATTCAACACCGCACTTTTCTTCCAATTCCTTCATCATGTCGGAAACTTTCACATACCTATTTGCATAGGTATCCCAGCTGTCACAGTCTAATGTGTGCTTAAGCATCCGCTCAATATATTGTTTCAGACGTTTTCCTCGCCATCCGTAGTCCTCGTATAACGTCCATAGAGCCAATGTTCTAATGGTATCTGATAATCTGTGCAGTAGAACCAGATACATACTCTTAATGTGCTCTTCCGGGACTACAACGGATATTCCACAGATACCTCTGCACCGCAAGTCCGCTTCCAGTCCGTCTATTCCCTTGGCTTTTGCTGTTCTAAGTGCATAAGCTGCACCCTCATTCCTCCATTGCTCTTCCTTGCGATTCATTTTTTCTCCTCCTGCCTCTTACGCTCTCTTTTCTACATAACTCTTTTTTCCTGTCCCGATATAATTCCGCTCCTGCCAGCACAAGAACCCACATGACCAGCAGGGCTATCAGGAATACGCTTATCTGGATAAGCAGCACTGCAATTTCTTGTATTGTGTATAATGCTTGCAAATTCTCACACCTCTATCCCATCCACAGATTTTAATATCCTGTCCGTCTGCTCCCGGATAAATCCAAGAGCCTGTGCAAGTTCCAAATCGTGCTCTTTGATATGGTTATGTACTATGTCTTTCTTAACCAGCTCTAAAACTTCTTTGATAGCTCCAACATATCCCAATGTGCTGTATATTTCTTTGTCCGTCTTTGGGTTCTTTTTCCCGGTATCTCTTAAAACACTATATCCGTAATTATTGGTCTGCGCATAATAGTTATCTATGATATGCAGCATTTTGCTCACTCCTTCCTTTCGGTACACACCGCCTATGTATCCAGATGTCTGTTTTTCTCTTGGTTCTGACATATTCGTAGTCCTCACCCTCAATGGTCTTTCCACAGAGATAACAAATACGTACTATATGTTCTTCTTTTTTTTGATTAGCTTTGCTTTTCAATTCTCTCCAACTCCTTTGTCACTGCCAGCACCAGATTTCGAAACAATTCTGAATACTCATACTTACTGTCAAGTGCTTTTACATCTTCGGCGTACAACTTCCAGAATAATTCGCTATGATCTGGTGAGGAGTATTTTTTAAATAATCTCCATAAGTCTGCGAATAGCTCGTAATATTTTTTAATATCCATCTAATTTCCTCGTTTCGTAACTTTTAGTAACGTTTTTGCAACACGAAAATCTAGTATTTATGCGGTGTTTACTGTTTGTTACGTTTGTTACGGTGTTACGGTTAGTTTCTATATAGGAAAAATTTTTTTATTTTATTTCTAACCCATGTAAGAAATAAAAAAAATAAAATTAAAAATACCTATATAGGGAATCGTCTGTAACACTGTAACGCCCGTAACATTTACGAAAACGGTAACATTTCTTGTTCACTATTTTCTAACGTCATAAAGCCATCACTATTAGTTTTTAGATTATTTTCAGTTTCTTGCTTTAAATACACACATCTATGTATTTTATCTCCTATTCTCTTATTTTTTGTAACTTCGCCCTTGTTGGTCTTAATTAGACCTTCTTTATCTGCCCAAGATAAAAAGGATTTCCTGGAGAAACCACCTGACTTACACAAATCAGTAAACGCCTGATTGTAAAAAACGATATACTCATTCTCAAAAACACCCCATTTTTCGCAATTCGTGGCAATATCAAATCTCTGTCCATTCATAGCTACTTTGTCCAGAATAAATTGATAGCACCTTTCGTTGTCAGACAGCGCAGAGCGGTCAATAAGCACTTGTTTGCCTTCTTCTATAGAAATATACTGCCCGTCCTTAAAAATCTGTTCTGTGGCTATTTTATCGGCTGTCAAGATAATGGATAATGACATTGCTTGCTTTTGCATTTTGTCTGAATCAAATAACTGCTTCTGAAATTCTTTTTGAATTTTTTTGATTTCCTCTATGTCCATTTCTTTAACGATTTCAACAAAGCGTTTGCCAGCAAATCCATAGTTCTTTTTTACAAACTCTACTGTCTCCTGAGGGTCTTTGTAAATTTTTTCTCCGCATTCAACCTCCAATATCCTGTTGATTGCACCGCCCTGATTCACATAACTATTCAAAGGCCGTTCCCCGTTTACAATGATGCAATTTCTCCACCGGTTCTCCCGGTTTATGCCAAGTTCTTTGTTTGAACGGCTCTTTCCTTTTCCAGAGCAGAGATCATATACAACGCCCTCAAAGTTATCCCGGATTCTAGAAGAAGTCTTACTGGTATCATCCAAAATCATAGGAAGATTATTTAACATATCCGCTTTTGCTTCCAGGGCAACATCTGTTGTTTTAAAATCCCCAATATATCTGCTTTCTCCCGGGTCTGCCCAGACTGATGTTGCAACCATGAGCGATACTGTTTTACCGCCCTCGGTCTCGCCCCACAGGTCTACGAAAAATGGAAGCCCACCAAGCAGCCCAACCAATACACTTGCGAAAGACGCAGCCAACATAAATTTGACTTCTGCACGGCCTGTCTTTCTTAGTTCTGTCATATGTTTTAGCCAGATTGTTTCCGAACCTCTTTCCTGAACAGAATCAAACAAATCTCGAAACCTTCCATCTCCATCAAACACAATATTTGTATCGTAGGGAATAAAATCTCCCTTTACCCATCCTAGTTTTGAAGTTGAATGTTGCACCTTAATTTCGTTGTCATTTAAGTTTTCTACGTCTGAAAGGTATCGTACCAATGACTTTGCGTTTTCAGATGTAACGGCCACGCCCCTGGAGGATAATGCGACAATCTTACTGGCCGACGTAATCAGTGTTTTTGGTACGATAATCTCTTCCCAACGGCCAGACCTCTTGAACGCTATTTTTATCTGTTCTTCTCCGGTCTCAAGATTCTTAAATCTTTCAACCGGAAGAATTGGATGGTAACAGGCAAGCAGATCAGGAGCCATAGGGTTTGGGTTGTATTGATAAATTCCATCATCTGAAGCTATCCAGGTTTTGCACTTCATATTGTCATACGGTCCGGAAAAATTCGTCCAGTTATCCAAAAGGCTGATATCATTGCTTACGGTTTGTTTTTTCATATCTCTTTCTACTCTCTTGTAAGCAGCCACTAAATCCTTAAATTCCGTCTTTACTTTCAGTTCTGCTGCACGAAGTCCGAGAGAGGCTAACAATTCCGCTTTGTATAACTCGTCTTCCTGGTCAAAAACTTCGGTCAGAATTTCTTTTGACAGAATCGTTTCTCTAGTTAGTTGATTTAACGGAACCACATTACCACCTACTTTCCAGTCCGTTTAAAATCGAATGTCTGTATAATTCTTTCTGCAACAGGTTGTAGCAATCGCACCAGACATTACTTAGAGGCTCTGATTTATTCAGAAAATCTTGCAGAAGGCTTATTTTCGCAATATTAAGAGATTTTATATCCTCTTCTCTTTGCTTCTCTTTTTCCCTCATCTGCATTTTTTTTTGAGACTGGTAAATTGCGAGCCTTGATGAGAACGTTGGTTTCTGATAAGTTCCACCCAAAATCCCGAAAGCTGTCTTGAAATCGCAGCGTTCCATTCTCATAACAAAATCAAAAATGTCCCCAGATGCTCCGCATCCAAAACAATAAAAGCTGTCTTTGTAGATTTTTAAGGAAGCTGTGTGATCTCCGTAATGGAAAGGGCATGAAACAAACCCTGCTCTGTTTGGAAATAATCCGTATTTTCCTATCACATCTTTCATGCTATATGTATTTTTCAGTTCCTCTTTAGTCATGGCAGCCACTCAATAGCTCTACTATCCTTTCCCCTGTCTCTTTTTTCTCACAAAATTCAAATCTCACATTGTATCTATCCCGGATAGTACAAAGAGATTTGTACAGCTGCTCCCCATCAACTGCTTTATCGGATACCACATATTTTTCTCTTTTGCCATTCACAACTCTCCACCGAACTTCGTGCTTTCTTGGATTTTTCCAGAAATAAACATCTTCCAGACAAGAAATGTCTTTTCCATGTTCTACAAGGATAATTAATTGAATTCCTGCATCTATCGCCCTTAATAACTCCTTTTTAAATCTCTCATGCTGTTGACAGACATTTCCGCACAGCTCTTGGAGATTTTGTTTCCGGTCAATGATGAGCCGGGGATTGTCCAGGGACATATAGTCACCCACATACAATTTCGAAGAGATACTTTGAATACCATGCTTTTCAAATTCCGACAATATTCGCTTAATTGCATGCTGTTTTTCTCTCGTATCTATCATTATCTGCACTCTGATTCCTCCTCGTGTTCTGGAGCTGTATATTCATGCTAACTATCCTGCAATTTGATGGTTCATAATTCCCAAACGGATTGATTCTGTCTATAGTACAAGCCCCACGTTCTGCTCTATCATCGTATCCATTTTCCATCATCCATTCTTTAAACACCTTAAAAGATTCGTCCCATTCCTTGCAGACACTTACACCTTTTGCCCCATAAAATTTATATTCTTTTGCATTTGGGTTTTTACAACGCTTTTTCATCTGCTTCCATACTTCATTTAAACGACTATGAGATTCACCGTGTTTATAATTAAGAGATTTTGTGAGTTCCACATGCAAACATCCGCAACTTTTAGTGTTTCCTGATTTTAAAGCAGATAGATTCACGTCGATTTCATTTCCACAAATACATTTACAATGCCAAATCGACAATCTTCCTCCGGAAGGGTAGATTTTTGTACCTACCCTATATAAAGCTGTAAGCCTACCAAATGTTTGTCCTGTAATATCAGTTACGTTTGACATAACATGTTCCTCTTAGCTAAATGGCAGCTCTTCATCAATACCATCTGGAATATTCATAAATCCGTCTCCTGCTGATGTTGCACTTGGGTGATATCCATTCTTGTAGTTTTTGTATGCCTGAGTTTCTTGGATATCTGGCACCTGAGCATCCTTTACCTTGTCCGCAGACACAAACCAACGAAGAACTCTTTTTTCTCTTTCTTTGTTTTCGTAATAGTCTTTCTGAGGTCCGAACACCCCACCGACTACTTTATTTTTAAACTGTGCTCCAAAATTATCTCCCCACTGAGTCACAAAACCTGAATTAGAATGTTCTACACATGTAATAAATGTTTTAAAGGATTTGCTGCAGTTTCCGTTTTCGTCTTCGGTTAAAATATATTGCGTTGCCTGATTCGGCCATTTTTTATCTGGACGGATATCATTTTTGAATGACTCCATAAAATATCCTGGCTGCTTATCGTTTGCTGCAAAATCAAAGGATACCCTAATCATGTCTTTTCCGCTTTTTGATTTCATTTCCGCCACATCTTTAATTGTGAGGTAATGCCCTCCCAGCTCTACCGGTGTAAAATCTCCTGATGCCTGTGTGTTTTCGTAATTATTTGGTTTTTTCATACTTAAAATTCCTCCAATGCTTTGATTACTGTTACAATATCGTTATCAATTTCAAACTCCTCAAATGCCCCCATAGGAGTTTTTGCTGTACTGTTGTTGGCCTGGGTCTCAAATTTATACTTTCCATCCACACATTTACTGAGAAGGACCGTTGTAAATTTACTTTCCAAGACAATCTTGTCCAGCTTTTTCCCGGATGTCTTGATTCTGGTAAACATATAACCGTTTTCGTCATGGTCTGTCTGGGTGTGGGCTGTAAATATGATGGTTAAATCATCACGATATTCATATGCTTCATTTACTAAATCCCAGACGCAGGCAGCTAAATCCACCCATTTGTCATAACCTTTTTCTTTACTTCTTCTCATTTCATCAGAAACCATGAGACCATTGATGGTATCAATCACCACAACTTTGATATGTTTCCATTTCTCAACTTTATCCACCTTTTGCAAGGTCTGCTGGACCACTTGGGCAAAGTCTGTCTTGATATAATTTTGATTTTCTGAATTATACTGTGACCTCCATCCTTTCCAAGAAAGGCCCTTTTTATCACAGTCAATATACAAGGTTGTTTTCGGGTCTAAATTTCTCATGCTGGTTGTTTTTCCTGAACCGGATTCTCCGGCAACACAAACTACTTTACTCATTAATTTTCCTCCTTATCGTAGACAACTCTTTTTGACGCTTCTAAAATTAAAATACTGGCCAATTCCTTAATAGACAGAGTAGATTCATTATAAATTTCTACCAGAGCATTGTAGGCTTCAGGGGATACACGAATCACTTCCTGTTTGTCCGTCATGCTTTTCTGTCTCGCTGGAATATGTACTTTCCAATCATGTTCGCTCATACTCTTCATCCTCCTTATGTACCCAGTTCCCGGAAAAATACCAGTCTACGATTATCTTTTTAATAAGTTCTTCGCTATCCAGTACCTCCCGGAACTCCTGTTTTTCTTTCTCAGTTCCTTTCATACACCTATCAAATGCATAATCGAACGCTTCCTCGTCCGAAACTGTTTTTCCAATTTCTTTACAGATTCCGACGTACATACTATTTTCCCTCCTCTTTTACGATTCCGCATATAGCCAGGATGGTATCTCCATCCAATACATCACGCTGCAATGCCATATTTTTAATGGCCTCTAACCATGCAGATTTCCTGACTAATGTTTCATAATTGTACTTACTAAGTGTTATAGTCACTGTCTCTCCATCTTCATCAAACGGAAGTTTCACATTTTCTACATTAATCATCTTGACATCCTCCCTATCTACACCTTAAAATATAGGTGTATTTTATGTTTTTGTCCGCTGTTGGTTCCTAGGCCTGGCGGACTTTTTTAGTTACTTCTTTGCACTTATCTAGCAGCGTATAGACCAACCAGAAGATTGTCCCTGCACCAAATATCTGTGCCGGCATGGACATGTCTGGCGGAACTTCCAGAACAGTATTAAATAATATGACTGTCCAGAACAGTGCGTCTTTGATTGTTTGTTTATGCATCTTCTTCTCCTTTCCACACATATCCCGTAAGCTCATAGAAAAGCTTTGGGGAAATATAAGTGTTTCTGTATGCCCTCTTTCCTCTTTTGTGTTTGGCTGGGCTTATAACTCCAATTTGCAACATGCCTCTCTCCATCTGATTCCTGATGGTATCTGGTTTCATTCCTAAAACCTTAGATGCTACCTTCATAGGAACCGGGGAAGCTGCGAATGTGATTCCTGACATGTGGAACACCTCCTTTTTTTTTCTTCAAAACCTTACATTTTACACCTCTTGTCTAATTCCGATTCTTCTGCTACAATAAAGTTGTAATAAACAAAAGATAAGTTCATAAAACGGTTTCGTTGGCCTTTACCTTGTGCGTGATTTTGAGGTAAGGGCCTCACTTCTTTTTTTTCTTTTTTCTTTCCATTTCCCATAAATTTCTTCTAAATCATCCTTTGTTTCTCCGTAAATTATTATTGCTAGAAAGCCTATGAGCATAACTAACATTACAATGGTTAAAAACAGGAATATCCCGAATAAAATCTCCATACCTCTCTCGCCTCACTTCCTACTCCAAGAAATTCATTTGCGAATTACATTCTTTTATGAGTAATAATGTATTTATGCAAGGATTCCATGTTTTCACATATTCCACTGCTTCTTCAAACTTTTTCTTTGGTACGTTGTTTCTTGCATTTACATGGAAGTAATGTTTCAAATCACGATTGCACTCTGCAAATACTTTCTTTCCTATTTCTTTGTATGCCTCACTATTCTTTCCGCCAAGATGCTCAATCACAACATGATTAACAGTTTCTCCAAGTACTTGCTGCTGTCCATAATCAATCGTCATGGTGTTCTCCAAATTAGTCACACGCTCATCCATCTTTACTAATTTCTTATCATGCATCAGGATAGCTTTCATTTCCGGGGAATACTGCTCCATTTCGTAAGAACCTGTTCTGCGGATTGATGGAAGCACTTCTGAGGTTACCCAGTGTTTGAAATGTTTGGCGGAATCCAATTTGCTACCGAAGATAAGAGCGTATAAGCCTGATTCGTTAATGATGTACATTTGTCTGTTTTGACCTGAGTCGGCAAAACACCGAGTCAGCTTGTCTTCCTCTTCAACGTGCTGTCTAATTGCATCAGCCGTTCTTTCATAACCTAATGCTTCTGCCACATCTTTCCCCACAAACCAAGGTTCGTTATTGATAGTTACTGTTCGGATTTGACCGAACTCTTCATTGTTAAAAATCTGTAATTCGTTCATGTTACCTCCCTACTCTAGGAAATACTCAATACTTACACCGAAGTAATCCGCTACCTTTTTCAACTTATCAACGCTTGGAGATGATTCTCCCCACTTCTTAATTGTTCCATTTCCAAAACCAAGCGTTTTCTCAAGGCAACTAACTGAGATACTGTTCTTCTCTGCCAGTTTTAAAATCTTTTCAAGTATCATAATTCCCTCCTTTTCTACTTTTATAGACAACTGCATATATATCTGTTACAATAACCTTGTTACACTTAGACAATTTTCTAAAGGTCATTAATGGCCGGAAAGGAGATGCCAAGGAGTAACATTTTCAAAAGGGTAATCTGTGAGACTACGAAAGGATATTTTTGTTTAAGGTACATAACCTTTTCCGATTTATGCAACTTCACACTCACACTTTGTGCTGTTGCTACTTTGGTATATACATTCCTTAAAAAATAGGTTTGTATAGCAATTTGTTTTTTCTTATTCCACAGTTTTACTCATGCGGTCGCTCTTTCAATAGGGCGACCCTTTTTCTTTTTTTAATATCATCGAATGTTCTGTACTTATTTCACAGATTTACTCTCACGGTCGCTCTTGTTTGCCGTAAGGGCGGCCACTTTATATATGCAGTTGTTATTTGGGTAAATGATTAGAAATATTTCTAAATAATATTGACAATGTGTAGAAAATAATCTAAGATATAAGTACCAGTTAATATCGAGGTTATTCCTTACATATCATTTGTTTTTTAGACTTATTTCTAAATCATGATTTCATTATAAGGAGTTACCTCTCATTTGTCAAGCATAATTTTAGACTTATTTCTAATCGGGAGGTATTATGAATAGCGTAGAACTTGTAAAACAAATATGTATGGAACGAAAAATACCGATATCTAAACTAGAACGCGACTGTGGCTTTTCTAATGGCTATATCAGAAAGCTCAAAGAGGGAAAATTTCCATCTGATAGATTGTTATTAATATCCCAATATTTAGACTTGCCTATTTCTTATCTAATTGGAGAAGAGGGAAATAGCCCTAATGATTTGACTGCAAATGATAAAAGAGACATTGCAAAGGACTTAGTATCTATCATGGATAAATTAAATTCAAAAGAAGCCGGCCCCGCAAGCTTTGACGGAAACGATATTCCAGAGGATGATAGGGAGTTATTCGCCGCTCAGTTAGAAGCCATGCTTGTTCGATTAAAGAAAATTAATAAGGAGCTGTACAACCCAAACAAAAATAAGAAGTAGGTGTTATACATGAATAGGGATATCAAAAAGATAGTTCTGAGTCTTATAAAGAGACACAATACCCAGAACCCATTCAGATTAGCAGATGCACTTAAAATAGAATATATTATTGGTTCCATGGGAAAATGCAGTGGGTGTTACTTATATCTTAAACGGCATAGATGTATTTTTATTAACGAGGATTTATCTGACAGTGAGATGCATCTTGTTATGGCTCACGAGTTAGGGCACGCCATTCTACATAGAACAGAAATTTGTTATTTCATTCGTAATAAAACATTCTTATCTACTGCATGGATTGAAAAGGAAGCTAATACCTTTGCTGCCGAGCTACTCATCCCAGATTCTCTAATATACGAAAATCCAGGTATGACAAAAGGACAACTTGCAAGACTGGCAGGCTATGATGAAAAAATTATGGATTTCAAAAAAATAAACTGATTCCATACTTATGTTTTATAAAAAAGAAAGAAGGTAAAGATATGAGGGAAGAAAAAGGAAAGAGCTTACTTGCAACGCCAAACGATTTCATTGTTTTGGATATTGAAACTACTGGTTATTTGCCGCAATGGGATTATATTATAGAGGTAGGTGCAATAAAATATGAACACGGTGTAGAAATCGCAAGATTTTCTTCATTAATCCAGCCTCCTTCTGTTGATGGAGAATATATAGATTCTTACATTACTGAGCTTACTGGTATCACAAATGAAATGCTTGCATCTGCTCCTTCAATCGAAAGTGTTTTGCCAAAACTATACGATTTCTTAGGAAATTCTATTATAATTGGGCATAACGTAAATTTTGACATAAATTTCTTATATGATAATTTTGAAGAATTTTTAGAAAAGCCTCTATCCAATGATTTTATTGATACAATGCGGTTGTCTAGAAATCTTCATCCAGAAGAAAAGCATCATAGACTATCTGATTTATGTGAAAGATATGCACTGGATTATTCCTACGCGCACCGTTCTATTAAAGATTGTGAATTAACTTTTTCCTGTTACAATAATTTATTATCTGAAATTAACACTACTTTTAATGATTTTGACTCGTTCTTAAAATCAAGAATAAAACATTCTTCTCAAGGTATTAAAGCAAAAGATATTTGCTCAGAGAATACTGAATTCGATATAACTCACCCTCTCTATGGAAAAGTGTGCGTATTCACAGGAGCTCTTGAAAAAATGCCTCGTAAAGAAGCAATGCAGCTTGTTGCAAATCTTGGAGGAATCAATGGGGATTCCGTTACTAAAAAAACCAACTACTTAATTTTAGGAAACAACGATTATTGTAAGGCCATAAGGGATGGAAAAAGCAATAAGCAAAAAAAAGCCGAGAAATTAAAACTAGAAGGACATGACATCGAGATTCTTCCGGAAACAGTTTTTTATGAACTATTGGAATTAGAATAGGTTAATTCGCTACGGCGTTTTAATAATTTGAACATACTATGAAGCATATTACGGGAGATGATTTTCGGAAATATAATGTGCAAGAAATAGAATGTAGTGCACATGGTTAGCTTTCTATTAAAAAAAACGCCATTTATCCGAACTGGTGTTTTTGGAGGAAACAAATGAATAACGGAAAGAAATTAACACAGGCTGAAGCTGATAGAATGTTAAATATGATAAAATGTTCTCTTGTTAAAAATATAAACTTCCCTTCAAAAGGTTCTTCTCTTGAATTTGACTTAGTAGGAGAATCGCAAAAGGAGATTTTTACAACTAAAATCTATAGAGGAAGAATTAACCATCTGAAATATGAACTTGGTGCTCGTATAAAAAAAGATGGAATTTTATTATTAGAACTACATATTAGCCCCGGAAAAGTACATCCTAATCCAGATGGCACCAAAATAATAGGCTCTCATTGGCATATATACACTGAAGAATATGGTCGCTCTTTTGCTTTCCCGGCCGAAGATATTGCTTCGGATAATTTTGTTGAGAATACTATAATATTTTTAGAAAAATTTAACGTAGTCGAAAAGCCAACTGTTAATTTTCAATTAGAATTGTTATAATACAAAAAGGAGGTGTACTATGGATATTCAACGTTATATAGATGATTATATTAGTTGGCTAAAAAATGAAATTACCTTTTCCAAAGTAGGTGAATATTACGAAATAAACACTCCTTTCTTAGATACTGATAATGACTATTTACAGTTCTATGTAAAATTAGAAGGAGATGAAATATATTTTACAGATGATGGATATACCCTTAATAGTCTTGAAATGACGGGTTTTAAAATGACAAAAAATCGCAAACAACAATTAACTTGTATTTTAAATCAATACGGTGTGCAACTTTTTAAACAAGAATTAATTCTTAAAGCACCTGCAAAAGAATTTGCTCAGCGTAAACATGCTTTTACACAATGTTTAATTCGTGTTACTGATATGTACATGACATCAAGAGCAAAAGCAACTTCGTTCTTCATGGACGATATACAAAACTTTTTCCTTCAAAATGAGATATATTGCATGGAAAATGTTCAATTTACTGGAAAATCAGGCTTTTCTCATAATTATGATTTTGCAATCCAGCGTTCTAAATCAAAACCAGAACGACTTTGCTTAGCTATAAATAATCCAACAAAAACAACTATGAGTAACGCTCTTTTCGCTTGGAATGATACAAAACCTTCTAGGAAAACTGATAGCCAACTTATTGTATTATTAAATGATGCCAATTCAATAAGCAAAGGAATTGAAGATGGTTTTTCTAATTATGATGTAAATACAATACGTTGGAGCGAAAGATCTAAAGAAAAAAATATGGAACTTTTAATTGCCTGACAAAACCGCCCCTGTCAACACAGGGGCAATCCACCTTGACAATATAATATACTTACCCAGGGAGCTGGGGGACGTGCTCTCACCTATTCCGAGACCTTACGGAAGGCGGTGATTATTATGAGTACATACGAGGAATTAAACCTAATCGTAAGCGTTGCTCTACTGATTGTTGCAATTCTGAATCTTACACATAAGAAATAGCCGTCCTGCTCCTGAGAAAAGTAGACGGCTATTCCTTAATAGTTTAAAACTTATTCGCCGGGACGGGTGAAGTGCAGTCACCTTCCAGCTCCCTTGTTAAATATATTATATGTCAAGCTGGATTATTTGTCAAATGTGAAAAACCGCTTTTGTGTTATCTAAAACAACCTAAAGGAGATGAAATCTATGGATGATTTTGAAAAGAAACTGTCTGAAATCCATGAACGTGTTCTTGGAAAAGCTCTCACAAATGAGGAAGAAAATAATTATACTGAATCTCTGTTTGAATCTATAAAGCACATTAATGAATATGGGGAAGAATTTTGGTATGCAAGAGATTTACAAGAAGCTCTTGAATATACAGAGTGGCGTAACTTCTTTAAAGTAATCAGCAGGGCTATAACTGCTTGCGATAACAGCAATAATATAGTTTCCGAACATTTTGTTGAGGTCAACAAAACGATAAATATGCCCAACAATGCATCTAAAGAGATTCCTGACTACAAATTATCACGTTATGCTTGCTATCTCATTGTGCAAAACGGTGATTCCAGAAAAAAGGTTATTGCACTTGGCCAAACTTATTTTGCTGTAAAGACCAGACAGCAAGAATTGATTGATAATTTCGAAGAGCTTAATGAGGACCAAAAAAGATTAGCTATTAGACGCGAAATGGCAGAACATAATAAATTATTAGTAGAGGCCGCCAAAAATGCAGGTGTTGAAACAACTCTTGACTATGCTATCTTTCAGAATTATGGATATCGTGGTTTATATGGCGGTATGGATGCAAAAGCTATCCATCATCACAAAGGTTTAAAACCATCACAAAAAATCTTAGATCACATGGGATATGAAGAGCTTGCTGCTAATTTATTCCGTGCCACTCAAACAGAAGCTAAGATTAAACGTGATAATATACAAGGAAAAAACGAAGCAAACAAGACACACTATCATGTGGCAAAGAAGTCCGAGATACTATTGAAAGATTGGGTGGAACTATGCCTGAGGATTTGCCAACACCATCCAAGAGTATTAAGCAGATTGAACGCGAACAAAAGAAATTAGATAACAAATAAAGGAAACCGCCCCTGTGCTACCAACACAGGAACGGTAAATCACAAGACTCGCTACCAACGAGCCTTGCAACCGTAATCAATACGGTTCTCTCAATATAAGACTACTGCTCCGAAGAATACAATAGTACGTTCATAAAATATTGTATCATCTTCGGAAACAGCCTGCAATCGGAACATATTTTCGAGGGCTGTTATTTTTATACTCAAAAATAGAAAGGAAGATGATTATGGCAAAGTATAAGAAGCGTGCCGATGGCCGCTACTACACCACTATCCAAACAAATGAAATCAACCCTGAAACCGGGGAACGTGTCCGCATCCCGGTTTATGGAAAAAGCATTACTGAATTTGAGGATAACAAAGCCAGGATCCGTGACGAGATAAACAAAGGTATCTACACGAATGACAAAGGCATCCTGTTTTCTGACTATAAGTGGACATGGCTGGAGACGTACAAGAACAACCGCTCCTACAACACACAGACTGCATACAGAAACATCTTGAAGAACCACACAGGTGCACTTGACCAGTTAAAATTAAGCCAGATTAAAAAGAGTGATGTCCAATTAGGATACAATAATCTCAAAGGGCATCCTGATCTGCAGCGTAGGTATATCCAGACAGTGAATCAGATTCTTAAAGCAGCCATTGATGACGGATATATCTGGAAGAATGTTGCTGACAATATCGAAACAGATAAAGCAAAGAGAAAGAAGAAACGTGCTCTGACCAAAACGGAACGCCTGGCCATCCCCCATGCAGACTTTACCCTGAGGGAAAAATGTTTCGAGGCTCTGCTACACTATGCCGGACTCCGCAGACAGGAAATCTCCGCCCTTACCCGGTTCGACATTGACCTGAACCAGCGTGTTATCCATATTAATAAAGCTGTTGAGTGGATTGGAGAAATCCCACACATAAAAGACACGAAATCAGATGCCGGAGAACGTGATATCCCTATCCTGGAGCCGTTATTCCCTGTTTTAAAGGATTATCTGTCAGAACTCAACACAACTATCCTCTTTCCAAATACAAGCGGTGAATACATGCATAAGACACAGTACAGACGTTTCTTTGAAACTATCAAGCGAAAGATAAATACTGCTGCCGGAGGGAAACATAGATGGGAAGGAACGAAAATCATTTACACGGTTGATTTGTGCCAGGGGCTTACCTCTCATGTATTCCGTAGAGAGTTTGCCACTATCCTGTATTATTCCGGGGTAGATATGCTGGATGCTATCCGAATGTTCGGCCATGCGGATGTCCAAGAGATGTTGAATATTTATGCAGAACTTAGAACAGAGGAATCCTCTTCTGCTGATAAGTTAAATTCCTACTTAGGACAGAAATATGCAAAATTTGGATAATATACATCATTTTTGCATACACGTTTTTTGACCCTGTTTTAGTCAAAATTTAGTCAAAACAGAAATTTTCTTCAAAAAACCCAGTGTTTATGCGGGTTTCAGCCTTTGAGACGTATGGCTCGTAATGAAGGGGTCGAGGGTTCAAGTCCCTTTTTCAGCTTAGCGGAAAAGATAGCTGAAATCCAGTATTTATGCAGGGTTTCAGCTATCTTTGTATTTACATCATTTATTTTTATTCAGCTGTTTTATGATTTGGTTCACATATGTACTTAAACCGGCAACGAGAACGCCTTGCGTAACTGCGGTAAATACTGCCAATGCAATTTTCTGGCTGCTATTGCATTGGCATGTAGCGAAAATATAAACCGCACTGATTATAATTCCCATCCCCCAAGCAATAATGGAATGTACTTATCCTTTACTGTCTGGGCTTGTTTTAACCACATGCCAATGAAATAAAGAACAATTGCTATCACCAGAAGTTCGGGTTTTACATAATCCATAATCTGATTCACACCTATGCCTCCATGACTGCGCCTGCTTTTTATTTATTTTATGCGAATGGTTTGGTTTAAAATGTCTTTTTAATTTGACTTTTCACACCCTTTGGGGCCTGCTGCATATACTAAACCAATGAAAAAATCCGAGGTTTTCCTATGTATTTACCTCCCCTGAAAACAGCACAGACCCAGCAGACCGATGAAGGCAAGCTTCGCCTCTATGTAATATCCGCTCTGAAAAATCAGCCTGTCGAGGATGCTACCGTTACCATTTCCTACTCCGGAGAGCCGGATTCCGTCATTGAAGAAGTAAAAACAGATGCAAGCGGCATGATTCCGGAAATCACGCTGCCCGCACCCCCTCTGGAATACAGTATGGCTCCCTCCGAATACCAGCCCTATGCGGAATATACCTTTCGCATTTCCAGAGAAGGATTTGAAGATTTGGACATATCCGGCGCGGAAATCCTGCCGGATGCCACGGCCATTCAAAGAGCCGTCATGAATCCTTCTACGCCTCAAAATACCTTTGAAGACATTGTCATTCCTGCGCATACACTCTACGGGGAATACCCGCCCAAAATCCCGGAAGACGAAATCAAACCTATGGATACCTCCGGCGAAATCGTCTTAAACCGGGTAGTCATTCCTGAATATGTGGTAGTTCATGATGGAGTCCCTACCAATCCCTCCGCCAAAGATTATTATGTGCGCTACCGGGATTATATCAAGAATGTGGCCAGCAGTGAAATCTACGCCACTTGGCCGGCGGATACTATCCGAGCCAATGTTCTGGCTATTATGTCTTTTACACTAAATCGCGTGTATACAGAGTGGTACCGGAACAAAGGCTACGATTTCACCATCACTTCTTCCACTGCCTTTGACCACAAATGGATGTACGGGCGCAATATTTTTGAAAGCATTTCCCAAATCGTAGACGAACTTTTCGACAACTATCTGTCTCGCCCTGGCGTACGGCAGCCCATTCTCACCCAATACTGTGACGGAGAACGGGTCCAATGTCCAAATTGGATGACACAGTGGGGGTCGAAGTATTTGGGTGACCAGGGCTACTCTGCTATTGAAATTCTTCGCAATTTTTATGGAGATAATATGTATATCAACAGCGCAGAAGAAATTTCCGGTATTCCTGCTTCATGGCCAGGAAATCCCCTGGACATCGGTTCCTCCGGACCTAAAGTGCGACAGATACAGGAACAGCTGAATGTCATTGCCAATTCCTATCCTGCACTTCCTAAGATAACAGCAGATGGAATCTATGGAGAAGCTACCCAGAATGCAATCCGGGAATTCCAAAAAGTATTTGGTCTCCCTGTAACCGGTGTGGTGGATTACTCTACCTGGTATGAAATTCAGGAAATTTACGTAGGCGTCACCAGAATTGCCGAATTAGTTTAAAAAACAGACCGCTCAGGCATACCACTTTTTATTGACATTCTGTGGCAGCCTCGCGGTCTTTCCTTTCTGTTTTATCTTACTTCCAGTAATTCGGAAACTGATTTCTCAATACTTTTGTGCAGACCTCTTCCCCCTCCTGAGCAAGTTTCTCTTCATCCACACCGGTTAAATGTCCGTCTGCATATACAATTTTTCCATTCACTATGGTCATCCACACCGGCCCTGTTACACCGACTCTTGCAAGAAGGTTTTTCGGATCATGTACTGCTCCTGTAAATTCCAGACTACGTGTATCAACCAAAAACATGTCTGCTCCTTTTTCCGGTTCCAGAGAACCAAGATCCATTCTTCCAAGTGTTTTTGCACCATTGATGGTTGCTACTTTTAACATGTCATAAGCAGAAACACTTCCTCCTCTTTCTTTTGTATGATATGCCTGCATCAGATACGCCATACGCAGTGCATCCAACTCATTTGAACTGTCATTCGTAGCAGAACCATCACACCCAAGACTAACAAGAACTCCCATTTCCTGAAGTTTTTTGATATCCAGAATAGGGAAACCACCAAGAACTGCAGGTGCCGGACAATGGGAGATTCCTGTTCCTGTTTTCGCAATTTTTTCGTATTCTGCCTGCGTTAATTCCCATGCATGTGCATAAAAAACATCATCTCCAATAAATCCAATTTTCTCACACCAATCCAATGTACGCATCCCATAACGTTCCCGGATTCCTTCACTTTCTCCTTCTCCAAGATGTGTATGCAAACGGACACCTTTATCTCTTGCCAGTTTTACAGATTCTACAAACGTATCTCTATAACAGTTGATCGGCTGACATGGAGACACTACGATCTGACTCATAGAATATGGAGATGCATCATGATATTGATCGATCAATCGCTCACAATCCCGAATAAACTCATCTGTCGTTTCCACCATAGCTGCCGGAATAGAACTTCCCTCTTCTCTCGGCAGTGTGTTTCCTCCACGCCCTGCATGATAACGGATTCCCAACTGGGCTGCTGCTTCCATCTGACGATCAACCGGTCTTTTTCCGGTTGTTGTTGTATAACAATACTGATGATCAAATGCTGTAGTACATCCGTGTTTTAACAGGTCAGCCATGGCAGTCAAAGAAGAATAATAAATAATCTGATCATCAATGTTCTGGAAAATGCGATAAATTTTATCAATCCAATCCATAACTGTCAGATGTGGATAATCAATGGTAATCAGATTTCTTACAAAGGTCTGAAAAAAATGATGATGCGTATTTACCATTCCGGGATATACAAATTTCCCTGTTCCATCAATCACCTCTGCATCCTCTGCCGGAAGATTCTTTCCGATTGCAGAGATTTTTGCTCCATCAATCAATAAATCCGAATCATAAAACACGTCATCTTTTGCATTACATGTTACAATTGCTTTTGCATTTTTTATTAAAATTTTACTCATGTCTTTACCTCCAAACTTTAAAATATCTTATCTGGAACCACGGATATACGGTTTGCCTAATTTCTCAGGCTGGTTACTTTTTCCAATAGAAAGTAACAATGTCAGCAACGTTATCACGTACGGAAGCATTGCAAGTGCCTGAGTAGGAAGCGGAACTCCCATGGCCTGTAAGCGAATCTGAAGTGCATTGGCACCGCCAAACACGAAAGCTGCACCCATAGCCCCAAGCGGTGTATATCTTCCAAGAATTACCGCAGCAAGTGCAATATATCCTCGTCCGGAAATCATATTCTCTGAAAACTTACCAAGCTGTACCAGTACCAAAACTGCACCTCCGATACCGCCCAATACACCGTTTACCACAATCGCAGCCCACTGATGTCCATATACAGAGATACCTGCTGCATCCGCAGACTGAGGATTTTCACCAATAGAGGAAAACGCAAGCCCGGATGAGGTTTTCCTATAAAATACAGATGCAAGAATCACAAGAACAAACACAAGATAGGTCATAATATCCTGATTGAAAAATGCATCTCCAATGAGAGGAATTCTACTGAGTACAGGGATTCTAATACGTTTCAGTGTTTCGATCTGCTGATAAGATTCTCCCGCAGACATCAACTTATATCCAAAACTGGTAACACCCAACATAAAAATATTAAGGGCAATGCCGCTGACGGACTGATCCTGAAACAGCTTAATACATAAAAATCCATGAATCACGCTGACAAGACATCCCCCCAGCATACCGCAGAGAAATCCCACCAACAGACTATTACTGTAAAACGCCCCTGCAAAAGAACCGAATGCACCGCCCAACATAACGCCTTCCAGCCCTATGTTCAAAATTCCTGTTTTTTCCAGAAACACTTCTCCAAGGGCAGCATAGATAAGCGGAACTGCCATTCGTACGGCTGCTGCCAAAAATGCAGTAAAAAACGTAAGTGTAAAAATTTGTTCCAGCATCCTTATACCTCCTTGTTTTTTCTCTTTAATAGTGATAGATGGAACGCCTTTCTTCCCAGGATAAGGAGTACCACAAATCCGATCAAAATGCTGACAAGTGCAGACGGAACGCCAAGTTGTCTCTGCATAGAATTTGCTCCGACCTGCATTGCTGCAAATGCTAACGCAGCAGCAAGCACACCCCATGGACGATTTCCAGCAATCAAAGCAATCAAAACTGCTGTATAACCACACTCGGAAGAGATTCCTTCTATCAGTTTTTTCTGCACGGCAATAACTTCAATCACACCTGCAATTCCGGCAAGTCCACCGCTTAAAAAGGCAGACAGTACAATGTTTTTCATCACCGAAATTCCATTGCAGGCAGCACCATGCCTATTCATACCCACCACTTTCATTTCATAACCGAACTTTGTTTTTTCCATAAGAATCCAGATGAATACTACTGCTGCAACAGCAATAAAAATTCCTCCATGCAGGGTAGTCGGAGGCATCAAATAGGAAAACGTAGCTTCTCTGTCAATTCTCGCAGATTGAGGAACCGATCCCGCCGGATCCATTAAGAATGTACGAACCGCAATCCCCAGAAGATTGATGGCAATATAATTTAACATGATTGTTACAATAATTTCTGAGATACCAAATTTTGACTTCATGATTGCTGCAATCAGTGCCCAAATTCCTCCACAGAGAAATCCAGCTACAATAGAAAGCACGATGCGAAGACTCCCGGGAACCTGTGTAAAAGTCAAGGAAACCATAGCCGCAGCAATAGCACCAATATAAAACTGTCCTTCCGCACCAATATTGAAAAAACCGGTACGAAATGCCACTGCACATCCGAGACCCGTCAGAATCAATGGGGTCGCTTTTACAAAAATCTCACAAAAACCATTGAGATTACCAAACACACCGCCCAAAAACATAGTATAAGCTTCCAGAGGATTCGCACCACAGAGTAAAATCAAAATGGTTCCCATTAGGATGGCTAACAGCACGATCCAGACAATATCCAGATATTTTTTTCTACTTCCCATTATTTCATTTCCTCCTTCGTAATACCGCCCATCAGAAGTCCTAACTGTTCCATTTCAATTTCTTCTTTTTTCTGAACACCTACGATTTTTCCACCAAACATAACTGCCACTCTGTCAGAAAGCTGCATGATTTCTTCTAGATCTGCTGAAATCAGGATTACACTTTTCCCTTCATTTCTTTGATCCATCCAGACCTGACGAACAAACTGTGTTGCACCAATATCTAATCCTCTCGTAGGCTGATTTGCGATAATTAATTTGGAATGCTCCGTAATTTCCCTGGCAAGTATTACTTTCTGCTGATTTCCACCCGACATGAATTTTACAGGAGTCTCTCCCTCCTGATTCCCTGATGTTTTAATGTGATACTTCTCAATTGCTTTTTCTGCATTTTCTTTAATAGCTTTTTTCTGAAAAATACCATTCTTTAAAAACGGCTTTTTATCATACTGCCGCAAAATCAGATTTTCTTCTACATTCATATCCAACACCAGTCCATCTCTATGTCGGTCGTCTGAAATATAAGAAATTCCTTTTTCAAATCGCTCCTTAATCTTCCAGGAAGCAATCTCTTCTCCCATGTAGCAGATTTCCCCTTTAGAAATCTTTCGGATACCGGCAATCACTTCTGCCAGCTCCTTTTGTCCATTTCCGTCTACTCCGGCAATCCCCAAGATTTCCCCTTTGTAAACTTCCAGATTGATCTGATCCAGAACCGGTTTTTTATGTCCTTTTTTTACAGTAATATCTTTTAGCTGTAATGCTATTTCTTTCTTCTCTGTTTCTTTTACTTCAAAGTTATAATCCAACTGTCTTCCAATCATATAATTGGACAATTCTGTGGGATTGGTGTCTTTTGTTACAAGATCTTTTATTTTCTTTCCGTCCCTTAAAATGGTTACACGATCACTGATACTCATAATCTCACTCATACGATGGGTAATAATGATCACGGCATATCCTTCTGCCTTCAATTTTCTAAGCACGGAAAAAAATTTCTCTGTTTCTTTTGGCGTAAGAACACCCGTTGGTTCATCCAAAATTAATAATTCTACATTTCTGTATAATGCTTTTAAAATCTCTACTCTCTGCTGCTGCCCAACAGAAAGATCACTAATCCTTGCATCCGGATCCACTTGCAGACCATATCGTTCTGCCAGATCTTCCAGGCTTTTTTTTGCACTTTTACGATCCAGAAAAAACCCTTGCTTTTCCAATCCCAAAATCACATTGTCAAGAACTGTCATCTTATTCACAAGAGAAAAATGCTGGTGTACCATTCCGATTCCTTCTGCAATCGCATCTTTAGGAGAATGGAAATGCACTTGTTTGCCTTTCCAAAAAATTTCTCCTTCATCTGCAGAATAAATCCCGAACAAAATATTCATCAATGTCGTTTTCCCAGCACCATTCTCTCCAAGCAATGCATGAATTTCGCCTTTTACCACAGACAGATCGATTTTTTCATTGGCATAGGCGCCGGAAAATTTCTTTCCGATATGCTTCATCTCTAATATATTCATCATATTGAAGGCTCCTTTAAAACAGGCAGGTCCAATAAAATCCAGCTCCTATTGTCCTGCCTGCATGATTTCTATATAATTCTATTCCTGATTACTTTCCTGCTCTGTCTTTTGTGTCACATGGAACCTTGAAGCTTCCATCTTTAATTTCGGCTTCTTTTGCATCTACCATTTCTTTTACCTCTGCCGGAATCTTGTCTTCCATAGCTTTGTTATAAACTAATTCTACAATGCCTTCCGCCATTCCAAGTTCCTTAACTTCTCCCTTGAAGTTCCCCTCTTTAATATCTGTAACAGCTGTTTTGATTAGCTCCGGAACATGATATACTGCAGAAGAAAGAACTGCATTTTCAGCAAGAGCACTCTGGTCATAAGAATCACCTGTAGCAAATAATCCGGCATCCTGTGCTGCATTCAATGCTCCTGTACCTGATTCATTTGCACAATGTCCGATGACATCTGCACCACCGTCAATCATGGCCTGTGCTGCTTCTTTTGCCAATGCGGTATCTGTAAAAGAACCGGTCCAAGCTGTCTGGTATTTTATGTCTGGATTTACTTCTTTTGCACCATCTTCATATCCGTTCATGATTTTTACAAGAGACGCTCCCTGTACTGGTCCAATAAATCCAATATTTCCTGTCTGTGACATTCCTGCTGCCAGCATACCCTGAAGGTATCCCGTTTCTTCACATTTCATAACATAGGATGCAACATTTTCTGCAGCTGCATCTGATTCAATGCAGATAAATTTTGTATCCGGATACAATTCTCCTACTTCTAAGGCCGGATCACCAAACTGGAAACCATGTCCAATCACTACATCGTAGTCATTAGATGCATATTCTGTAAATGCAGAAGTCATATCTGCTGCCTGTACATTTTCTGTATAAGCAATTTCACATCCCAGTTCTTCTTCCACCAGTTTCAGACCTTCGTATGCTGACTGGCACCATCCCATATCATTGACTGCACCGGTAACACAAAGGGCTACCTTCAGTGTATCATCTTTTGCTTCTGTTTTTTTCTCTTCCGCTTTGTTGCCACATCCGGCCAAAGTTCCTGTTGCTAAAGCTCCACATAACATTGCAGCTAAAAGTTTCTTCATATTTTCTTCTCCTTCACTACATCGTAATCGTCATTTCTCATTCATTATAATGAACATATATTATTTTGTCAATTACATTTTGTTTTTCATGACAAATCTTTTTTTCTGTGTTATCATAGAGAACAAAAGAAGAAGCAAAGGGGAACACTATGTCAAAACTGAATCTTGCCAGAATTGGCTTTTTATTGAAAAGCAGAAGAATTGAACTAAATCTTTCTATCCGGGAGCTTTCCGTAAAATCTGGGGTTGCCGCTGGAACTATTAGTCAGATTGAAACCGGGAAAACATCTCCAAACCTTGTGAGCGTCTATTCTTTATGCGAATCCCTAAACTTCCCTATCTCAGCTCTTTTTATTCAAGATGACAGCGATCGGGTAAAACTTGTACGAAAAAATGAACGCACCTCTTTTGTAAGAAATACCAGCAATCAGGAAACCATCCTTGAATCTCTTATTACAAAAGGTGATAGCCGAATGTGGGGAGGTATCATTGATATGCCTGCTGGAACAGACTCCGGAGACTATTATTATCACGGAGGAGAAGAATTTGTTTTTGTCTTGGAAGGCAGTATCACTTTTTATCTGGAACAGGTTGGCAGCTATGTATTAGAAGTTGGTGATACCCTGTACTATCCCAATGAGATCGGACATCGATGGAAAAATCACACAAAGAGCTCTGCTAAATTTTTGATCGTATCCACCTCTGAATTCCGTCAGGAAATCGATGAGCTTGCAGACAAGACACTTAATTAGACCAGATACGGATAAACATTGCGATTTTTTACATGTTAAAAGCCCCATAAACCAGATTTTGTTGCTCTGGATTATGGAGCTTGCTTTTCTTTTACATATCTCCTCTTAAAATCACACGGATTCTTTTATAAAGCAGTAATACAATAACAGAAACAAGAACACCTTTCAAAAGATTAAAAGGACCAACGGCAAGAACAGCAAACATAAACAAACTGTCAATCGCTCCGTTAATCTTAGTTCCCATTTCTACAAAAGCCTGTACCGGCATTCCAAACGCTGCTCCATATGCTGGAAGCAATATAAAGGCATTAAGCACACATGCAAAAACTGTCATCAGCACGGTTCCCGTCGTCATACCGATTACTGCATTTTTCCTTGTTTTTTTTCTTCTGTAAAGGAAGGAAGCAGGAAGAAGGAAAGCACATCCAACTATGAAATTCGCCACCTCGCCGACCCCTGCTGTAATGGTTCCGTTTAATACAAAGTTCAGCAAAACTTTTACTGCTTCAATGGCAATTCCAGCTACAGGGCCCATAGCAAATGCACCAATCAGAACCGGAACCTCGCTGAAATCCAATTCATAGAAAGGCGGTGCCAGAAACGGAAGCGGAAACTCAAACAGCATCAAAACTGTTGAAATTGCTCCCAGCATTGCCACCTGGACAATCGTCCTTACTTTGCTTCTGCTTTTTTGTGCTGCATCCATTTTTCTTAATACCTGTTCACTCATGTTCGTTCTCTCCTTTTGATATCTTGATATAAAAGGAAATCCTTTCGTTTTGAATGTAGACCCTGCAATGTCCCTGTGATGGAAAATGCAACCTCCCATCAAACAAAAAGCCCTGAGCAAAATACTCAGGGCTAATATCCGTTTTTGATTTTCCATAGATACACATGAAAAATCATCTTGGAACAATCACGAATCTTTCTTCTCTCATCCAGACTATACTGTCGGTTTTGGAATCTCACCAAATCAACGCATCTGCGCTCGCGGACTATACCGCCGGTGGGGAATCACGCCCCGCCCCGAAGAATTTTCTTTTATTTGCTTTTATTATATGCCACAACGGCAGTTTTTTCAAGAAATTTCTTATAATCTCCTAAAATCGTTAAACATCACAAATACCATCAGCATCATCAGGAGGACAAAACCTGCAAAATGAATCATACCCTCCACATTGGGATTCAACCGTTTCTTTCTCACAGACTCAATGAGCAAGAATACAAGCCTGCCTCCGTCAAGAGCAGGTATGGGAAGAAGATTCATAACACCCAGGTTCGCTGAAAGCAGGATTGCCCAGTACAGCATCTGCATCCACACCATCATGGCACCCTCACTTTTTGCTTCCTCATAAGAATCTCCGATGACATCGATGATTCCCACCGGACCGGAAAGATCATTGACCGAAAACTGCCCTTTTATGAGCATCATTAGACTCTCTACGGTTGTAGAAACCCAGTACCGCACTTCCACTGCACTGTATTTCATAACACCCAGAAAATTTGTCTTTTCCCGGTAAATATTGTAGATAAATCCAGAATCTACATGTTTGGTCATCTGTGGGATTGCAGAGATTGTCTCCACTTTTCCGTCTCTTTCAATCCCAAGAGTAATCTCTGTTCCATCCAGCGGATGCTCCTGCAAATATGCCTGAATCTCCTGGCTGTCTGCAACTGCAGTTCCATTGATCTCCCTGATAATATCTCCTGGCATTACGCCGGCTTTTGTCATAGCACTGTTTAACATGACCTGGGTAATCTCTGGTATTCCTTCGGACAAATAAGTAAAACCAAGCATATATCTGCTTTCACTATTTGCCTGGAACTGAATATCGTGCTTCTTCCCATCTCTTTCATAGGTCAAAGAAATTTCTTCGTCTTTCAGTCCATGTAACGTCATATAAGAATCCAGGTCACGGCCTATGGAAATATGCCTTCCCTGAAATTCTTTGATGATATCTCCTTCTTTCAGTCCTGCCTGGGCTGCCGGAGATCCTTCTGTCACCTGCAGCACTCTTGCCGGATCATATCCTACCACGCTGGTAATGATCATGGCAAACACAAAGGCTAGGATAAAGTTAAAAATAGGTCCTGCTGCAACTACTGATATTCTTGCCCATACAGATGCATTATTGAAAGACCCTTCGCTGTCATCATCCTCATCTTCTCCTACCATCATACAGGAGCCTCCGATAGGAAAAAGTTTCAAAGAGTATCTGGTTCCTCCTTTTTCTGTAGAAAGAAGCCTCGGCCCCATTCCCAGGGAGAACTCTGTGACTGCGATACCGTTTCTCTTTGCCAAGAGAAAATGCCCTAGTATAGAATAAATTAAATCTCTACTATATATTTTGAGGATAATGTATGGTAAAATAGTGTTATCTAAGAAAGGATGAACACTATGAGAAAAACATATCTTCCTCTGTCAGATGAAG
>NZ_JBBEWO010000027.1:0-32100 GCF_038739805.1 Blautia acetica
GTGCAGCAATGTATGGAGCTGACTGCTACTAATCGGTCGAGGGCTTGACCTGAAAGCTTAGGGAACTAAGCGAAACGGTAAGTTGGAATTGGTTTGGTTTTGTGTATGCGGTTTTGAAGATACATATCTTCAAGAATGGCCCAGTGGCTCAGTTGGTTAGAGCGCCGCCCTGTCACGGCGGAGGTCGAGAGTTCGAGTCTCTTCTGGGTCGTTTGCTTTCGAAAGAAAGCGACAAGATTTATGGGATCTTAGCTCAGCTGGGAGAGCATCTGCCTTACAAGCAGAGGGTCATAGGTTCGAGCCCTATAGGTCCCATTTATTCTTAAAATAAAATAAGGGCGATTTCCCGAGTGGCCAAAGGGGACAGACTGTAAATCTGCTGGCAACGCCTTCGGTGGTTCGAATCCACCATCGCCCATTTAAAATTGAATACCACATCACGCCGATGTGGCTCAATTGGCAGAGCAGCTGATTTGTAATCAGCAGGTTATCGGTTCGAGTCCGATCATCGGCTTAGATATTATCGCGGGGTGGAGCAGTCTGGAAGCTCGTCGGGCTCATAACCCGAAGGTCACAGGTTCAAATCCTGTCCCCGCTACTATGCCCAGATAGCTCAGTTGGTAGAGCAGAGGACTGAAAATCCTCGTGTCGCTGGTTCGATTCCGGCTCTGGGCATTTTCCATGGAGCATTAGCTCAGTCGGTAGAGCACTTGACTTTTAATCAAGTTGTCCGGGGTTCGAATCCCCGATGCTTCACTAAATGAAAACAGCTCAAATCCTTATTATGAGGGTTTGGGCTTCTTTTTTTGCTGAATAGAATGGAACAGAAAACTGAGAGAATCCTTATAGAAATGTCTAGGAGTTTCCACATAAGATGTTAAAATATGTGGAGTTATCCACAAAAAAACAGAAAGAGAACTGTATTGTGAGGATATTAGCAAGGGAATCCATCGCATGGTCGATATTCAGCCCTTTAGGGCTGCCGTACAAAACATTCGTTTTGGGCAGCCCCAGGCCTTGTGTTATTCACAAACAGGATTTTCAATGTCTGTGGAGACAATAAATTCGTGTTTGTGGTTGGCGTCGTAGGTGGTACAGCCTTTTAAGAGGTGGACATGCTTTCCACATCCCACGTCAATGGCCTTGCCCGTTGTACCGCAAAATTCGTGGTGATGTCCGTTACAGGAATCAGTAGTAAATTTTACTTCGTGAACGTGACTTCCATCACAGGGAATGGCGTCGCCTGAGACGGTTGCAAATCTATGATTGTGGGCATACTCACAACATCCAGAGATGCGGGTACTTCCCGTAATTTCGTGATTGTGCTGTTTGGGATAACAGGTCTTGCTTTCTTTGTTTTCCATAATGGATTCCTTTCTTTTTGGAATATGAATGGTTACAATTCTATACTATGCACGAATCAGAAAAGAGGGTATAAATACGGAAAGGAAAAGAAATAAAAAAGAAACCAGAATCAATGAGGGGGGAAGGTTGATTCTGGTCTCTTTTTTAATATTATAAATATTAAAAAGAAGGAGAGCCGGTTTTCATACCGGCATATGAAAAAGAAAAAGATTTTTGAAAAAGTCTTATCGGCTTTTACAAGTAATACTATACAGGGTAAATGTGATAAAACTGTGATGAAATCCTAAAAGAAATGTTAATAAAAGAAAAAAATGGGGATGTGTTTATAAGAAAAAATAGCACAAAAAGAACAGGAGCAGGAATCCGAGGGGGATAGATTCCTGCTCCTGTTTTATTTCATAAAAAAGAAGGAGTTACTGGCAACTCATTGCCAGTAATATGAAAAGAAAAAGATTTTGAAAAAAGTCTTATTGGCTTTTACAAGTAATACTATACTATGTAAATAAGGACAATTTATGACAAAAAACTAAAAGAAAAATGAAAAAGACAATTTCTGATTTATTCTTTTTTTATAAATGCTTTTGATTTTCTTATTTTTCTGCTTTATAGACCGGATCGGCAGGATAACCGCCGGCAGCCTTCTGCATACCGCGCTGAATGGCGTCTCTGGAGTTTTTCCAGTCTGCGTCTTTGTTTTTATAATCGAATTTGTCACAGAACCATTCCAGGTCTTCGGTTACGCGTTGGAGATTATGTTCCATAAGGGGGAAGAGGTATCCATAAAAGGATTGCTTTTCTTTGTCAGACAGCAGTGTGTCTCCGGTTTCCACCAAATCTGCAAAGTGAGGGATACAAAAGCCTTTGCTGTTTTTTAAGAGTTCCTGAAATTCCGGGCTTTTCCGGTAGAGCTCAAAGAACGTATCCAGGTAGCGGTTGTAGGTATTTTTATAATAGTCACAGATGTAACAGGATGCGGTTTGCTCCTTTACCCAGGCGCCGATGTTTGTACGGGGATTTTCCGCATCTACCTTTGTTTTCTTAAAATGCCCCAGGACAGAGGCTTTGGCAGGAGAAAATATTTTTATCTGCTGTTTCAGTTCTTCGTTTTTCTTTTTGAAATGTGTGGTGAGAATCAGGCCTGTTCCCAGACGGTTGCCGTAGTCGAACATTTTTTTATAATGGGTTCGGCAAAAGCCTATTTTGTCTGTCTCTGCACGGACATCGTCTTCCATGTAGGAAGCGCCGGAACCAAGGACAAAATCCATGGCATGCTGTTCCAGATTTCGTTCAATAAAACAGAAAGGACATTCGTCCTGTGCGCGAAATGCGTCCATGAGAGGGATAGTATAAATTTTTTCTTTCATAGCGTTAAACTCCTTCAAAAAATACTTTAAGATAAGATTACCACAGGTGGGAAACAAAGAAAAGAAGAGGATTTGAAAATAAGTGTTTACACAAGTGTTGACAGTCTGATAAACTATATAAAAAGAGGTTTTAATAGTGTAGTTTTTAGGGAAAATGGAGCAATTATGAAAAAGAAAATAGATTTGTTAAATGGCCCCATAGCAGGAACCTTAGCCAGACTGGCGTTTCCTATTATGGGGACTTCTTTCATACAGATGGGGTATAATCTGGTGGACATGATATGGATTGGCCGGCTGGGCAGCGGTGCGGTAGCAGCAGTGGGCGCGGCAGGCATGTTTATGTGGCTGGCGAATGGTGTGACTACGGTACCCAGAATCGGCGGTCAGGTGGCGGTAGGGCATAAACTGGGAGCAGGAGACAGGGAAACAGCGGCTGAATATGCCAGAGGTGCGCTGCGGATGGGGGCGTTTCTGGGAATTTTGTACGGCATTATCAGTGTGCTTTTGAACAGACAGTTGATTGCCTTTTTTCAGTTGAACAGTCCGAAAGTTGTGTGGGACGCCAGAGTGTATTTGATGATTGTATGCGGTCTGGTAGTATTTTCCTTCCTGGACCAGGTATTGGGAGGAATTCTGGCAGCTATGGGAAATACAGTTACGACATTTCGGGTAACGACCATAGGGCTTTTGATTAACCTGGTACTGGATCCGGTATTGATATTTGGAGTGGGACCGATTCCGTGTATGGAAGTGGCCGGGGCGGCTATTGCCACGGTACTGGCCCAGGTCATTGTGTTTATCCTGTACTTGCGGGCGGTATGGCAGGAGCCGGTTATTTTTGCGAATCTGCATTTATTTGTGAGAACAAAAAAGGAATACATTAGAGAAATGGTAAAAATCGGATTTCCTCCGGCCATTCAGGATTCCCTGTTTTCTGCAATTTCCATGGTAATTGCCCGTCTGATTGCAGGCTGGGGAGATGCGGCTGTTGCCGTGCAGAAGGTAGGAAGTCAGATAGAATCCATTTCCTGGATGATGGCAGGTGGCTTTTCTACGGCAGTCAACGCATTTATTGCCCAGAACTATGGGGCAGGCAAAGTAGAGAGAATTCGGAAAGGCTATCATACGTCCATGATAATTATGGCGGTCTGGGGTGCAATTACCAGCTTTTTGTTGCTGGTATTTCCCGAATTTTTCTTTCGTATATTCATTACGGAAGAAGAGGTTATTCCTATGGGAGTAGATTATCTTAGAATTATAGGAATTAGTGAAATTTTTATGTGCCTGGAGGGCGCTGCAACCGGGGCATTTCAAGGTATGGGAAGGACGGTTCCGCCTTCTGTGACGGGAATTGTATTTAACACCCTGCGAATTCCTACAGCTATACTGCTTTCCGCAACCGCCCTGGGACTCAACGGAGTATGGTGGGCATTGAGTATTTCCTGCGTATTGAAGGGAACGGTGCTTCCTATATGGTTTGCGATTGTATTTAGAAAATTCTATAAAAATTATAAAGAGACAAAGGGAGAGCAATATGAATTCAAGTGAAAAAATTATGGTGGCTCTGGGTATTCTGATTCTGGCAGGAGGGATTTTTCTGGCCTTGAAAGGAAAGTCTTCCATGATTAGGGAGAGATTTGGAAGCGGGGTATCACCGGAGAATGAAAGAAAATTTATGGCAACTATCGGCGGGGCTGTCTGTGTTATCGGACTGGATATGCTGGCACTGGTGGGAATGTCTGTGAAATTTCAGATAAGCCAGGAGGTAACGCTGGTGATTCTGGGAGTTGGGATTGCGCTCTTTGTGGGAATTATCCTGATAGGACAGAAATATTACAGAAGATAAGAGGCGAAAAACATGCTGAATTGTTTATTTGTAGGAATCGGCGGGTTTGCAGGAGCGATTTGCAGATATCTGATGGGGATGATTCCTTTGCAGGATAAGTCGGGATTTCCCTGGATAACTTTGTGCATCAATGCTATAGGGGCTTTTGTCATAGGCCTTGTGACGGCGGCAGCAGCAAAGAATGGATGGGGAGACAGTCATCTGGTATTGTTTTTAAAAACCGGAGTTTGCGGAGGTTTTACAACGTTTTCTACCTTTGCTTTGGAGAGCTCTTCTCTGATGAAACAGGGGAAAACAGGAACTGCAGCAGTTTATATGGTGCTTAGTGTGGGAATTTGTCTGGCTATGGTGATGCTGGGGCAGAAACTCATAGTAAAATAAAATTTTAAGAGCAGGAGAGGAAAAATGAACAGAGAATATCATATTGAGACAAAATGTATCCAGTCTGGCTGGAAACCGAAAAAGGGTGAGCCCAGAATGATGCCTATTTACCAGAGTACTACGTTTAAGTACGATACCACAGAGGAAATGGGCAGATTGTTTGATTTAAAAGATAACGGATATTTTTATACCCGTTGTCAGAATCCGACCAATGATTTGGTTGCGGCAAAGATTGCAGATTTGGAAGGCGGCGTAGCGGCTGTTCTGACGTCTTCCGGACAGGCAGCGAACTTCTATGCTGTATTTAACATCTGCGAAGCCGGAGACCATGTTATCTGCGCGTCTGCGATTTATGGCGGGACTTTGAATGTGTTGGGTGTTACAGCAAAGAAGATGGGAATCGAATGTACTTTTGTAGATGTGGATGCACCGGCAGAAGAGTTAGACAAGGCCTTTCGTCCAAACACCAAAGCTGTGGTTGCCGAAACGATTGCCAATCCGTCTCTGGTGGTACTGGATATTGAAAAAATGGCAAATCTGGCACACAGCCACGGCGTTCCTCTGATTGTGGATAATACGTTTGCAACACCGGTGAACTGTCATCCGTTTCAATGGGGAGCGGATATTGTGACACACTCTACCACAAAATATATGGATGGGCATGCAGCGCAGGTAGGCGGCGCTATTGTAGACAGCGGAAACTTTGACTGGGAAGCCCATGCAGAAAAATTCCCCGGACTGACACAGCCGGATGAATCTTACCATGGCGTTGTATATACAAAACAGTTTGGAAAAGCGGCGTATATTACAAAAATTAATGCCCAGCTTATGAGAGATTTGGGTTCTATTCCTTCTCCAATGAACTGTTTTATTTTGAATCTGGGACTGGAATCTCTGGTATTAAGAGTGGAAAGACATTGCTACAATGCTCAGAAAACAGCAGAATATCTGGAAGCACATCCGCTGGTTGGCAAGGTGAATTATCCGGGACTTCCGGGAGACAAATATTATGAACTGGCACAGAAATACATGCCAAAGGGGACCTGCGGTGTCATTTCCTTTGAATTAAAAGCAGGCAGAGAGGCAGCGGTAAAATTTATGGACAGCCTGAAGCTGGCGTCTATTGTCACTCATGTGGCAGATGCCAAAACCAGTGTACTGCATCCGGCCAGCCATACGCACAGACAGTTAAATGACGAACAGCTTGTGGCAGCAGGCGTGTCTCCGGGAATGATTCGCCTGTCTGTAGGAATTGAGCATATTGATGACATTTTGGCAGACCTGGAACAGGCACTGGAAGCAAGTGAGCAATAGACATGAAATCATATCAGATTACAGCATGGAGTCATGAATTATTTAAGCTTCAGGTCACACCGGGCGGTGTTTATATTGACGCTACCATGGGAAATGGCTATGATACACAGTTTTTGTGTGAAATGGCAGGAGAGACTGGCAAAGTATGGGCTTTTGATATTCAGGAGCAGGCTTTAAAAGCTACAAAAGAGCGGCTGGAAAAGCATGGGCTTTTGGCAAAGGCAGAATTGATTTTGGACAGCCATACCCAGATGGAACAGTATGTGAAGCCGGATTCTGTGGACGGCATTTATTTTAATTTCGGATATCTTCCGGGAGGGGACCATGAACTGGCCACAAAGGCAGACACCAGTGTACAGGCAGTGGAAACAGGACTGCGTCTGCTGAAACCGGGCGGTGTTATGGCGCTTTGTATTTACAGCGGAGGGGATACGGGATTTGAGGAAAAGAACCAGATACTGGACTTTCTGAGAAAGTTGGACAGTCGGAAGTATATTGTAATTGTAAACCATTATTATAACCGGGAAAATAACCCTCCCATACCGGCATTTGTAGTAAAAAAGGGATAGGACATGACAGGGCAGGCATAGGATAACAGTGAGGAAAATACAGGAGTTTGTCATAGTATGAGCAGAGAAAAGGACTCGTGTATTTTAATGGCAGTGCTGTTTCCTGTACTGCCCTGGATGCTTACTGTGGTACTTCTGGGGCGGACGGCATGCCCTTTAAGCAAAAAGCCGGATATAGAGGCTTATACGGCATCTGTGGCGGCATCCCAAATTTCCTGGGCATATGAACAAGAAGCAATTCGAGCTCAGGTCGTTCTGGCCAGAACAAACCTGTATGCCAATCCAGACAAGCAGGAAGAAATGATACAGGAAGCTGCCAGGTATATAAAAAAGCAACAAATGGACAGTAAAATGCTGAAAAAATATGAGATTTTTCAAAAGGCAGCCCGGGAGACAGAAGGTCGGATACTGGAAAAAGACGGGGAGGTCCGGGAACTGCCGTATCATGCGTTAAGTGGGGGAAAAACCAGAGAGGGAAAGGAAGTTCTGGGAGAAGCATTTTCTTACATACCATCTGTGGAAACCGCCAAAGATATAGACAGTCCTCTGTATGTAGAGGGCTGTTACTTTTCACAGAAGGAACTGGAGAAACAGTTAAAGAGTGTGTATCCGGGATTTCAGATGGGGGAGGGAACCGTGGAAGTGAAGTCTACGGACGGGGCAGGATATGCCATGGAAGTGCAGATTGGAAATCAGGTCTTCCAGGGGGAAAAGGTGAGAGAATTGCTTCAACTGCCGTCTTCCTGTTTTACCATACAGAAAACAGAGGAAGAAGTACGGTTTCTGTGCAAAGGTGCGGGACACGGATTGGGAATGAGCCAGTATACGGCGCAGCAAATGGCACTGGAGGGGAAGAGTTACAGAGAAATTCTGCTGTATTTTTTTCCGGAACTCGAGATTTCATGGTATAAAAAAACCGGTAAGGCGTTTTGAGGTGCGTTACCGGTTTTTTGAATGCAGATTTACTTTTTATTATCTGTCTCCAGGTTCAGAACAGAGGTGTGTACAACAGGCGTATCGCCGTCTTCAATGCTTTCGACATTGCAGTAAATGGAGTCTCCTTCTTTAAATTCGTAAAATTCCTGTACATTGTAGGGATACAAAATTGTCATGTCACTTTTGATGGTGACCGTGTCTCCTTTTTTCATATGGAAACCGTCGTAGCTGCCGTTACTGGTGACTTTGGCTTCTATGGTGCAGCTATCTAAAATAGAGGTGATTTCTGCATGAAGTTCATCGGAATCATTACTTTGGTAGGCCAGCGGAGAGGGCGTGGTTTCCAGCACAGATACAGCTTTTTTGGATACAGGCAGATATTGGACAATGAATTTGGAGTCTTCGGAGTATTTATAACTGATTTCTCTGCTGTCCGTGTCCAGACTTCCCTCTGGCTGAAAGTAGGAATATGTGTCAAATTCTTTTTCTGTAACAGATACCCGCACAGTCTTCTCATTTAAATCAATACCTTCCATGGAATAAGTATATCCCAGAGAAATACCAAACAGGGTGTGCTTATTTTTGAAAAACTGTATTTGCGTGAGGGTTGTCTGCCGTGGGTTGGATTTTGCTGCAAAATCTCGGATTCCGCTGTAAAGGGAAAGCCCGCTGAGCAGCAGGACAGCCAGACTGCATACAAATGGAATGTAATGCTTTACAGCACTTTTCAGTCTGTTTCGCAGGAAAATCCAGTACAGTACAAAGAGCAGGGTGATGGCCAGGGCTGCCCAGAAACAGATGTAGTAGGAGCGGGGAGCGGCTGTGGTCTGATAAAAGTGAATCAGGACAAATCCGTCAAAAAGCAGCAGGACTGCCATAAAAAGAAAGAAAAAGTATTTTTTCATATGTGAGAACCTCCGTATGTATATTATGGTTGTGCTTTCCAACCGTTTTTCTGCGTTTCTTTTACCTGATACAGAGCATGGTCTGCCTGGAAATAAAGCTGTTCGAAGCAGGTTCCGTGTTCCGGTACAGAGGCAATGCCAATGGAAGCGGAAATCGTTACCTTTTTGCCGTTTTCTTCACAGGTTCGGTGAAGCTGCATAACTAAATGATCGAAAATAGGAGCCATATGCTCGAAATTGTGCGCGCCTGGCAGATATGCGGTAAACTCATCACCGCCAAGCCGGGCAATGATATCAGTTTTGCGAAAATGTTTCTGAAGAATCTGTGCGGTATCGTTTAAAATCCGGTCACCGTAAAGATGTCCGAAGGTATCGTTAATCTGCTTGAAATTATCCAAATCCAGAATGAGAAAGAGCCCGTTTTCGGGAGCGGTTTTGTCCGCCAGCAGCTGATTGATTTTCATTTTGGCTGTTCTGGCATTGTAAAGTCCGGTGAGGCCGTCACGCTCTGCCCTTTCCCTGAGCTCCAGTTCCTGCCGTTTTTCTGTATCAATGTCATTTAATAACAGAAGATAGGTGTCCTGGGCCTTGTTTAATTCCAGTTTATAGACTTCGCAGGAAGTCCAAAGAAGCTGTGTGTCCTGTATGAACAGAAATTCTGTCCGAATTTTTCTGTTTGCGGTGTTTAGTTCTTCTGCCAGGTATTCCCGGTGCAGAAAATGACGCATGATTTCCAGATAGTCTTCGGACACAAATGGAAAGATATATTTTTCTTTGTAGCTTTCAAAGGACAGGAATTCCGAAAGTTTTTCCTGGTTGATTTCCAGAATCTGATTCTTTTTCAACTGGAATTTGGCGCTGCTCCTGGCTTTTTCAAACAAAGCCTTTTGCAGCTGGTTCTGCAGCTGAATTTCCTGTTTCTGTATCATGTTTTCCGTCACATCCTCCAGAAGTCCTACGGTTCGCTGCTCCGTGTCATAGGCAGAATCTGTTTGTTTGGCAATTACCCGAAACCAGAAATCTCCGTTTTTCAGATGAAATTTCATGATTTTTCTGCTGAATCCCTGGTCTTTTACTTCCTGAATCAGTTGGTGGAAGTCTTTTAGGGAGGAGTCCTTCATAATTCCTGAGGTCCCCAGTGTTTCCAGTGCATTTTCTATCCGGCAGGGATGCAGGTTGGAATCGGGAAGAGAACCATGCATATTCAGAATGTCTTCTCTGGCCTTGTATTCAAACACCATGGTTTTGGAATATTCAATGGCAATTCGCAGCATGTGTTCATTTTTTATAGCTTCGTCGTGTTCAAACAGGATTCTGGCTCTTATTCTTTCCTGCATGCAGAGAACCAGTACCAATATGAGGGCCAGAAGGGCGGAAATCCAGAAAAACATCTGGTTTACCATATTTTGTACCTTGCGGCTTTCTGTAAGAATCGGTGTCTGTCGTATGGTTGAGTATAAATGCCAGTTATTGATGTCCAGAGGAACATAGTAGGACAACCGGATGTCTCCGTCAACGGAAAATTCAAAATAACCACTTTTGTTATTCTGTATATTTTCCATAATTTCCTGGCGACTGCTTTTGAGAAAGGTATAGTTTTCCATTTCTTTCCACACATTTTTGTTATTCATCACAGCGTTGGAATTTTTGTGGCTGGTGATGTAGTTACCGTTGGAATCTACAATCTGCAGGTAAGCGTCCATGTTATCTGCGGTATTTAAAATTGCAGAAATGGAGTCTTTATCGGTTATGCCGTATACAATACCGGCAATCGTGTTGTCTTTCGTGCGAACGGGAGCTGCCATTATCTGTACCTGAATGCCGGGTTCTGCCATAGAATCTATGACTTCTGAAACTGCAATCTGACCGGAGAGTGCCTGTATAAAATAGTCCCGTTCAGAAATATTCAAATGGCGGTCTTCGCTGTCTATGGCGTTTCCGTTCACATCGGCTATGCCCATATGGTCAAACAAATCCATGGAGTTAGCCGTATACAGTTTTTCTAAAGAGGCAGAATCTGTGGTTGAAAAAGAATCCGGGAAAGAATCTGCCAGGTTCTGCAGACCGTTTACCCGTGTCAGGTAAAAGTTTTTGATGTAAAAGGCACTTTCCTGTGCTTTGTTCACAAGCAGTTCTTTTTTATCTTCTGTAATCAGTGAAGTGTAAGCGGCGTTGAATTTCCATAAAAGGAAAATGGCGAAAAGGAATAAAAAAACAATCATGAAACTGTATCCCATGAAGAATTTTTTCAGGTGGTGTTTCCGCCCAAAACGCTTTTTCGCAAAGCTGATTAACGGTTTCATAGAAATCTCCTTTGGATATGAACAAATAGTGATAAAAATATTTTATCATGAAAGCGTGGGGAAAGCTATGGTTTTGTATGTATAAGTTTTCATATTCCGGCAATCCTATAATTGAAATCAAGAAAAGGGGCAGAAGTGTTCCAATTATAGGCAGAGGTGAAGAATATGAGTAAAAAAGGGAAAATTCGTGCAGCCCTGGGAGGGTTATTGGCACTGACACTGGTAGTTACCTGTGTGGCTGTGTATCAGTCCGGGAGTAAGAGCACGCCGAATGAGAAAGAATTTGTTAAAGAGGACGAGAAGGATTCTGTTGACGAGGCAATAAAGACAGAAGAGAGGGAAGAAGAGGAAACGGAAGATGCAAATACTTCTGATGTAGAAGGAACAAAAGCAGTGGAAGAAGAGAAAACACCGGAAGAGGAAATTGCTGATACAGAAGTACAGGCAGCAGAGGATGCGGCAGCAGAGGCACAGAACCAGGCCGGAGTGGCAGCAGCGCCGGATGTGAACTTTACGGAAAGCTCCCTTATGGAGTGGCCGGTAAACGGACAGGTTGTGTTGGATTATAATATGGACAATACGGTGTATTTTCCTACTTTAAATGTGTATAAACTGAATCCGGCTGTAGCAATTTCAGCTGAGGTAGGTTCTCCGGTGGCAGCAGTGGCCAACGGAAAAATTGTATCTGTGACGGAAAATGAGGAAACGGGCACAACGGTGACAGTAGATATGGGAAATGGCTATCAGGCTGTATATGGACAGTTGAAGGATGTGCCGTTTCAGGCAGAAGAATATGTGACAGCGGGAGCAGCTCTCGGATATATTAATGAGCCTACGAAATATTATACGAAAGAAGGCGCAAATCTTTACTTTGCACTCAGCAAGGACGGAGTACCTTTGGATCCAATGGAATATTTGCCGTGAATGGAAGACAGCCAATTGGGAGATTGGCTGTCTTTTGGGGCAGAAATCATTCACAAATACCACCCGGGAGAGTATAATAAAGTATGCGAAAGATAATTCGCAGCCGATTTATATTCCTACAGTCTTTATTTTGAGAGGCACAGCCTCAAGTATGGTTGAAATACTTCTTAATCGGCAGCTTTATATAGAGGGCGTCCTGTTTGGCTTTGCGGAGCAGATGAGGCGTCCGCTACATAGTTTTACAGAAAAGCAGAAGGGAAGAGGCAAGTTGAATTATACATATATTGTAAAATGTAGTGATGGAACATTTTATACGGGATGGACAAACTGTCTGGAAAAAAGAATTGCCTGCCATAATGCAGGAAAAGGGGCAAAATATACGAAAGTGCGGCTTCCGGTGGAACTGGTGTATTATGAAGAATTTCCTACGAAGCAAGAGGCCATGAGCAGGGAAGCAGGTATCAAAAAATTGAGCAGAAGTAAGAAGACAGCGCTGATAGAACAATTTCAAATGTGGGAAAAAAGTGAAAAACAGAGTTTATAAAAATCGTGGAAAAATGGTAGCAATCATGAAGAAGCTGTGCTACAATATCCTCAAAGCATTATATATTTCCAATATTCTAATAGGTCTATTGCGGCGTTCTGCCGTGTCTGAAAATCTGACAGCATATCAAAGGAAAATCTCAATGCTTTTATTCACAGAAAACAGGAACAAATGCAGAGAGGTGGAACAAAGATGTGCGGGGGCGGAGGATTAGCATGGCTTACAGTGTCTGTATGGGACACCTCCTGCGAAGGAAAGAGGAGGTATTTATCTTATGAAAACAAGAGAAACGATTCCGAGCAGAACGTATAAGGCTACGGTATTCGCCATGCTGTTTCAGGACAAAGAGCATTTACTGGAACTTTATAATGCAGTCAGCGGGAAACATTACACAGACCCGGAAATGCTGGAGATTAATACACTGGAGAACGCCATTTACATGGCAATGAAAAACGACCTTTCTTTTATCATAGACGCCCGGCTGTCTTTGTATGAGCACCAGTCCACCTACAGCCCGAATCTGCCCTTCCGGTTTCTGCTGTATATTGCGAATCTGTTTTCGTCTATGACAAAGGACGCCAATTTATATGGAACGAAGCCTATAGAACTGCCGTCACTGCGTTTTATAGTGTTTTACAATGGTCTGGAGGAACAGCCGGACAGGAAAATCTTAAGACTGTCTGATTTGTATACCATAAAAGAAGAGTGTATAAGGGAAGGGATACTGAAAGAATTTCTGGAGAAGAATCGAGCGGAGGCAAAGAACATGAGTATATTTGAGTATGACCAGGAAAAGCATATGAGGCAGGAGAGGGAAGAGGCCTGGGAAGAAGGGAATAGGGAAGGACTTGCAAAGGGGAGAAGAAATATGCTCTGTGAATTGATACAGAATCATGTACAAAGAGGAAAAAGTAGGGCAGAAATCGCAGAAGGATTGGGATTGCCGGAAGAGGTTATTGAGGAGATTTTACAAGATTTAGACGATTCTTTATCTGAGTAAAAAAAACAAAAGAAGAAGTTTGTGTGTGGAACATAACGCAACTTCTTCTTTTGCTCTATTAGTTATAAAGGGGAGTATAATCCGTGTATTCTTTTAAATCACCTGTTTAATCTCATAATTTTCATCAACCAGCACCATATCCGCAAATTTTCCCGGTGTAAGAGAACCGACTTTATCGTATACTCCAATGCTTTTTGCAGGATTTCTGGTTGCGGCAAAGATTGCAGCAGCCTCGGAAATACCAAACTTCATAGCATTTTTCATACAGTCGAAAAGATTGGTAGCCGAGCCTGCCAAGGTACCGTCAGCCAGTGCGGCAAAATGGTCTTTCATAGTGACTTCCTGTCCTCCCAGTTCATATTTGCCGTTTGGCATGCCAGTGGCCATCATGGAATCACTGATAAGGACAACTCTTTCTTCACCGAACATTTTAAAAGTCGTGCGGATAGTTGACGGATGAATGTGGAATCCATCACAGATAAGTTCTACCATACAGTCCGGCGTATCACAGGCAGCCCCTACAACCCCCGGGTCTCTGTGGGCGAAAGGAGGCATGGCATTGTACAGATGAGTGACATGTTTTGCACCCAAGTCCATAGCTTTTTTCGCACAATCGTAGTTAGCTGTGGTATGTCCAATGGAAACCATAACTTCGTCTTTCACTTCCTCAATAAATTCAAAGGCATTATCCACATTTGGGGCAAGAGTGACAAGTTTTATCTGATTTCCGGACGCTTCGTTGCACTTACGGAAAAAGGAAGCATCCGGAACACGGATATAATCACCGGCCTGAGCGCCTTTCTTTTTAATATCAATCAGCGGTCCTTCCATATTGACGCCGATAATGCGGGACAGTTCCGGGCTTTCGTCTATTTTAGCAGCAGTTGCAAAAATATCAAGCAGTTTTTCTTTTGCAAGAGTCATAGAGGTGGGACAGTAAGAGGTAACGCCGTGTTCCTTTTCATACTGCAATATTACTTTTAAGCCTTCGGGGTCTGCGTCGCAAAAATCATGGCCAAAAGCGCCGTGGCTGTGTACATCTACCAGACCGGGAATGACTTTCAAACCGGAAGCGTCTACTTCTGTTTTATCTGTTATTTCTGCTTCGGATGCGGCAATTTTGCCGTTTTCTACATATAAATCTTGCTGACGGAAAGTTCCGTCCTCCTGGAATACCAGGCCGTTTTTAATAATCATGATACCTTCTCCTTCTATTTGGTTTAAATGTAAAATTCGTTTGTTTCCATTATAATTCTTGAAAGAAATTAATTCAATGAATACTTAAAAAAGTGAAAGAACTTTCAAGTGCTGTGCAGATTATTTAAAAATACAGCTTAAAAAAAGTGTTAAATTGGATAAAATGACAAATGGTATGAAAAGTGTTTCAAAATTTTATAAAATATTGAAAAACGTTTCAGAGGTGTTATACTAAGTTCCAGAAAAGCGCAAGCAGAAAGGAGAGCATTATGGAACAGAAATTAAAAAGACATTGGAGGAGCGGTTTCATCTGCCTTGTGAGGTGGAAAATGACGTAAACTGTGCAGGACTGGCGGAGCATTTTAGCGGCGCCTCAAAGGGCAGTAAAATCAGTGTCTGCCTGACTGTGGGGACCGGCATCGGAGGGGCCATTCTCATAGACGGCAAGGTGTTCCATGGTTTTTCCGGAAGCGGCTGCGAGGTGGGCTATATGCACCTGCCGGGAGGAGCGTTTCAGGATATGGGCGCCAGCAGTATTCTGGTGAAGAAAACGGCAGAGTACAAGCGCATAGCCCCGGAAAGCATTGATGGAAAATATGTGTTTGAACATGCAAAAAAGGGGGATACGGACTGTATTCGTGCCATTGAGGAAATGTGTGAGGTACTGGGAATGGGAATTGCCAATATCTGCTATGTGGTAAATCCTGAAGTTGTGGTATTAGGCGGCGGTATTATGGCTCAAAAAGAGTATTTGAAGGATAGACTCCGAAAGAGCCTGGACAAGTATCTGATACCTTCTGTGGCACAGAACACCCGTCTGGAATTTGCCAGGAACCAGAATCAGGCAGGTATGCTGGGAGCGTTCTGCCATTTTAAAGAAAGGCATTAGTCAAAAATCTTTGCAGAAGAAAACAGGGAGGCAGTATGGAAGAATACGAAAAAAATATCGTTCCTCACATTGAGGCCATTTATGAAAATTTTACACCGCTGGAAAAGACGATAGCGGATTTCTTTATTCACAATGAAGAGAAACTAGATTTGTCGTCAAAAAATGTATCCAAAAGGCTGTTTGTTTCAGAAGCATCTCTGTCACGGTTTGCAAAGAAATGCGGATATAAGGGGTATCGGGAGTTTATTTTCTGCTATGAGCAGGGAGGGACAGTTGTGAGCCGCAAGCCTGCAAGCGACCAGATTAAGATGGTACTCAACGATTATCAGGAGCTTTTAAACAAGAGTTATTCGCTGATGGATGAGAACCAGATTGGGCGGATTGTGGACATTATTTCTGAGAAAAAGCGGATTTATGTGTATGGAAAGGGAAGTTCCGGGCTGGCTGCCCTGGAGATGAAGCTGCGTTTTATGCGTATCGGCGTCACCATTGAGGCCATTACAGATGTGGATATTATGAAAATGAACTCGGTGCTTTTGGATGGGGAATGTGCGGCTATCGGAATCAGTGTCAGCGGCAGGACAGAAGCTGTGATACATTCTTTGCAGTCGGCAAAGAAGTGCGGGGCGGCAGTGATTCTTATGACTTCCCATATTGAGAAAAAGTTTCAGAACTTTTGTGATGAAATTATGCTTTTTGCCGTAAAGGCCAATCTGGAAAAGGGCAAAGCCATTTCTCCCCAGTTTCCCATACTGGTTATGGTGGATATTATCTATTCCCGTATGCTGCGAATGGATGACTTTCGGAGGGAAACGCTGCACGAATATACATTGGAAGTACTGGAAAGGGATTCTTAGGAATCCCTTTCTGTTGTTTCACGCCGGATTAAATAAGGAGTAATGACCTTATGAATAGGTTCCTCCAAAAGAACCGGATTTCTTTTCTTCCGTTCATCCATCTGTTCCACCAGAAGACGGACAGCTTCAAAAGCAATTTTATCAATGTGCTGTCCAACGGTGCTAATGGGAAGGACAGCTTCTGTAGAGATGGGAGAGTCGTCAAAGCCTACAAGGTAATAGTCTTTGGGCATGGTGCCATATCTCTGAATCAGAAGATTTAAAAATACATTGGCGTGGGTATCACTGGAAATAAACAGGCCCTTTTTCTGATGGGGATAGTCTCGTTCCAACTGGTCTAACACTTCGCTTAAAGTTTTCCGCATGGATTCATAGGTATTCCCCAAATCTTTATAAATAATTTTATGTTTCAGATTCTTTTCCCGGCAGATATCCTGAAAGCCTTTAATACGTCCGTAGGCCGGAATTTCCGGTGGAGTGGGTGTATTGATGTGTATGAGCACATCACAGCCGTGCTCGGCCAGAAGGCTGGTGGCCTGCACACCGCCCATGTAATTGTCCGTATTGACACTGCACACATACTTGTCTTCCCGTTCAATGGTGACAATGGGAACGTGAAGATCAGCCAGTTCTTTTGAGGGGATGGTAAAGCTTAAGATTATCAGACCCTCGATTTTATAGGACATCAGTTCCTGAATATACCGCCGTTCAGTGTCTGCATGTTCATTTCCGATAAATACAAGGAATTTATAGCCGAAACGTTCGTAGGTCTGCAGAATCTGATTCAGCATTTCCGAATAGTAGTGATTATGCAGATTGGGGACAATAATACCGATAAATTCGGTCTGTCCGTTGGCGAGAATCCGTGCTACTTTGTTTTCTTTATAATCTAAATCTACCAGTGCTTTTGAAATGATTTCCTGATTTTCCAAAGTAAGAGAATCCGGATTGTTGAAATACCGGGAAATGGTTGTCTTGGAAAAGTTGGTATATTTTGCAATATCATCAAAAGTTACGTTTTTTTTCTGTTTCATAAGCGCCTCTTTACTCATTTGTCGTTGAAAAACAGTATAGCAGAAGTCCGGGAGAAGAACAAGGAAGAATCGGTTAAGTAACCGGTTTTGTAAAATGTCTCCAAATAATCCTTGGGCAAATCGTACAGTTTTTACAAAGTTTTTTCAAAAAGGGGAAAAACTGCACAAAGACGTTGACGGAGAGAGGTTTCTATGCTAGTATGAAATTACAAAAGTAACCGGTTACTTTACCGGTTATATGACGGCTGAAAAAGGCATGAAAAAGCGGGAGAATCCCGACTACATAAGATACAGGAGGAATAAATCATGAAGAAAAAAGTCGTGACAAGAGTGATGGCATCAGCACTTGCCGCAGTGCTGGGGGCAGCGACACTGACAGGATGTACCTTTGGTTTTGCCAGTGACCCGGACGACCCCAACGAAACACAGAAGGAGGTGCCTATTGATACTTCTACAGACACCTTCCAGTATGATTCTTCATTGGATGGAACCAAGATTACTCTTCTGAACTCCAAAGCGGAAATTCAGACAGCGCTGGAAAAGATGGCGGCGCAGTTTGAAGAAAAGGCCGGGGTACATATTGAGGTTATGCCTGTGACAGACGGAGATTCCCCTTATACCAAGGTGGTAAGTATGTATAACTCCGGAACACCGCCTACAATGGCAATTCTGGATACCACGGATGTCATTGCCCTGGCAGAGGAAAAAGCTCTGGATTTGTCATCTGAAAAGTGGATTTCCGAAGCGGAGGATTATGTGACAAAAGTCAATGGAAAGGTATACAGCTTTCCTCTCTGTATTGAAGGAAGAGGTATTATTTACAACAAATCAGTGATTGAGAAAACACTGGGAAGAGAATTTGACCCGGATTCCATTACGACCTTAGATGACTTTAAAGCATTGCTGAAAGAACTGGCGGACGCAGGGATGGAACGTCCGGTTTCCATGGCGAAGGAGGACTGGTCTTTGGGCGCTCATCAGCTTCAGTATATTTATGAGACAGAGGACGGAACCTCAGCGGGAGCACAGAAGGTGATTGAAGAGATTAAGGATGGCAGCCTGGACCTTACAAAATATAACCGTATGAGCCAGTTTTTAGATATGTTTGATGTGCTGAAGGAGTACAATGTGGCAAAAGCTGACCCTCTGGGGGCGGATTATGACGAAATGGCCATAGATTTGGCAGATGGAAAGACTGCTTTCTGGTTCAACGGAAACTGGGCATGGCCGAATCTGGAAGAAGCGGGAGCAGAGGAAACGGACGAATACGGATTTCTTCCATATTTCATGAATAACGACAAAAATGACTTTGTAAATTCCAAGATTCAGGCATCTCCTTCCAAGCAGGTGATGATAGACGGACAGATTGCCAGTGAGAAGGAACAGGCGGCGGCAAAAGAATTCCTGAACTGGATTGTATACAGTGAAATCGGACAGCAGATGATTGTAAAAACCAGCAGCCTGATTCCACCATTCCAGAACAATCCGTACGAGCCGGCGGATCCGTTGAGCAGAGATATTTACCAGAAGGCACATGACGGCAAAACCTTTAATTCATCTGCGATTGTGCCAAACGATCACTGGTCTGTACTGGGAGCAGCCATGCAGAAATATCTGGCGGGCAGAAGTGACAGAGAGGAATTAATCAAATCTATAGACAAATACTGGGCTGACCAGAAATAGAGGATAGAAAGAAGGCGGAGCGAATGAAATCAAATAATAAGAAAAAAGACTTCTGCATGTTTGCACTACCCGGCATGTTTTGCTTCTTTGCAGTAGTGATTGTACCTTTTTTATATGGTGTATATCTGACTCTGACAGACTGGAACGGTGTGTCTAAGGTAAAGAATTTCATAGGACTGGAAAATTTTGCAGGGGTTATGAAGGACGCACAGTTCTGGAGTTCCCTGGTACTGACCTTTAAGTATGTGATTGCCGTTGTGGTTCTGGTAAATGTACTGGCTTTTGCCATTGCATATCTCTTAACCAGAGGCATTAAGGGACAGAATTTCTTCCGTGCAGGATTTTTTACCCCGAACTTAATCGGCGGTATTGTCCTGGGATATATCTGGCAGTTTGTATTTTCCAGAGTTTTTGTAAATATCGGAGAGAGCACAGGCTGGTCTTTCTTTGAAGTTTCCTGGCTGTCTGAACCAAACAAAGCCTTTCTGGCCTTGGTGGTAGTATCGGTATGGCAGCTTTCCGGTTACATGATTCTGATTTATGTGGCAGGATTTATGGGACTGAGCGAGGATGTTATGGAAGCAGCCAGCATTGACGGGGCTTCCGGCTGGGTGAAGCTGAAAAACATTATCATGCCGCTGATGATGTCTTCCATTACCATCTGTCTGTTCCTGACCTTGTCAAGAGCATTTATGGTATACGATGTAAACCTTTCTCTGACCGCAGGTGCGCCTTACGGAACAACCGAAATGGCAGCTATGCATGTGTATGAAAAGGCGTTTACTTCCAGACAGTTCGGCGTAGGACAGGCAGAGGCATTTATCCTGTTTGTTATTGTAGCCTGCATCAGTGGCCTGCAGGTATACTTCACAAAGAAGAGGGAGGTTGAAGCATAATGAATGAGACAAAGATTGGCGGAACCAAGAAAAAAATAACAAATATTCTTTCCATGGCAGTGCTGCTTATATTATTTGTGGCTTATATGTTTCCATTTGTAATGGTAGTTATCAACTCCCTGAAGCAGAAGAGAGATATTATCAAAAGCCCGTTTTCCTGGCTGTTTACCATCAAAGGTCTGTCTTTTGACAACTTTGTAAAAGCCTTTACCCAGATGGATTTCCCACGTGCTTTCGGAAATTCCCTGATTGTAACGGTCAGTGCAACTTTACTGGTTACTTTATTTGCTTCCATGCTGGCTTACTACATTGTTCGCCATAACAATAAGATATCAAAGCTGACGTTTTCCTTAATGGTAGCGTCCATGATTATTCCTTTTCAGGCCATCATGATTCCTCTGGTAAGTATTTACGGCGGTACTTTGAATATCTTAAACCACAGAATCACCCTGATTTTTATGCATACCGGATTTTCCATGGCTATGTCGGTCTTTATGTTCCATGGATTTATCAAGGGCAGCATGCCGGTTGCTTTGGAAGAAGCGGCTTATATTGACGGCTGTACCCGCGCGCAGACTTTCTTTAAGATTGTATTTCCATTGCTGAAACCTATTATTTCTACGATGGCAATCCTGAACTCTCTGGCATTCTGGAACGATTTCCTTCTGCCGTCTCTGGTATTGACAGACAAGAAGCTTTTGACACTGCCGCTGTCCACCTACAGTTTCTACGGCACTTATTCTGCAGATTACGGAACGATTATGGCAGGACTGCTGCTTTGTGTTATCCCGATTCTGATTCTGTATGTGGTACTGCAGAAACAGATTATCAGCGGTGTGGTAGCTGGAGCGGTAAAATAAGATTGGAACGGATTTAAGGAAAGGGAGTATCTGGTTATGATAAAAGACACGTTACATTTAAGAGCACAGGGAAACTGGATCAATGACCCAAATGGATTTATTTACTACAAAGGAAAATATCATTTGTTTTACCAGTATTTCCCCTATGCGCCGGAGTGGGGCACCATGCACTGGGGCCATGCAGTAAGCGAGGATTTGCTGCACTGGAATCACCTGGGTGTGGCGCTGTATCCCACAAAGGATTATGACAGAAACGGAATTTTTTCAGGGAGCGCGCTGGAAAAGGATGGGAAAATGTACCTGTATTATTCTGCGGTAAAATATCTGGAAACGGAGGATGAGGATATTCATCACGCAAAAGGGGATGCTTTTGAGACTAGTCAGGCTATGTTGGTTTCAGAGGATGGATTTACTTTTGACAACATGGGGGCGAAGAAGCAGATAATCCCGGTTGTCAGGGATGAAAGCATTGCAGACGCCACGCATACCAGAGACCCAAAGGTATGGAAATACGGGGATATGTATTATATGATTCTGGGAAGCACAATATCCGGGAAAAAAGGACGTGTGTTGTTTTATAAGAGCGCGGACGGTGTAAACTGGGAATATGTCAGTCAGTACAGCCATGAGAATTTTGGAACGATTCTGGAATGTCCGGATCTTTTTGAAATCCAGGGACAGTATGTTTTCCAGGGGTCTCCCATGAATATTCTGGAAGACGGTTTGGAATATGTACATCATTCTATATGCACACTTGTGGATTTCCGGGAAGGGGAATGTGGATTGTCACTGCCAAAGGAATATCAGTTTGTGGATTACGGACTGGACTTGTATGCTCCACAGACCAATGTGGACAAAGACGGAAGACGGGTTATGGTGGCATGGCTGCGTATGCCGGAGGCGGTAAAAGAGGACAGCGAGAGAGGTACCTGGAACGGTATGATGTGTACGCCCAGAATGATGGAGGTACAGAACGGACATATTTATTTCCGTATGCATACGGAGGCAGACAAGTATCTGTCGAAAGAAGTACAGAACAGAAAAGATGTAGATTATGACCGGCCTTTCCGGGTGCAGACAACTCTGAAAGAAGGAGATGTGCTGGATATAGGCGGATACAGGATTTATGTGGAAGAGGATTGTGTAAAGGCGGACAGAAGCAGAGTGTTTGGAAACAGGAAAAATTACCGGATGGTAAGCAGCACTCCGCAGTTAAAAGGCAGCTATGGGCTGGATATTGTTGTGGATAAAAATCTCATAGAGATTTTCGTAAATAACGGCGAATATGTCATCAGCAATGTGGTATACAATCTTCAGAGGGAACTGACAGGACCGATAGAGAAGATTTTAGCAGGGTGGGATGATGAGAATGAAAAAAAGTGACAGTGTTTTTCAGGAAAGAATGGCAAAGCATCAGGATGAACTGAGATGGCTTTACATGGAATTATACGGAAATGAGGAAATGTTCGGAGAGCTGACTTCTCAAATGTATGAATATTATCAGGCGAGAAAGGCAAGTCTGAAAAACCGGGATAAAAAGAGAGAGGAAAATCCGGACTGGTTTAAGAAAAACGATATGTTGGGCATGATGCTCTATCTTGATAATTTTGCAGGAAATTTGAAGGGCGTACAGAAAAAACTGGATTATCTGAAGTCTTGTAATGTAAACTGCATACATCTCATGCCCTTTCTGGATTCTCCGGAAGGCCGCTCGGACGGCGGTTATGCGGTGGCGGATTTCAGAAAGGTGAAACCGGAGCTTGGTACCATGGAGGATTTGGCGGCACTGACAGACAAGTGCCACCGGAAGGATATGAATGTGTGCATGGACTTTGTCATGAATCACACTTCCGAGGACCATGAATGGGCCAAGAAGGCGAGACAGGGCGACGGAGAGTATATGAGCCGTTATTTCTTCTATGACAGCTATGATATACCCGGGAAATACGAGGAGACGGTGCCTCAGGTATTTCCAACCACTGCTCCGGGTAATTTTACTTACCTGCCGGAACTGCAGCATTATGTACTGACCACCTTTTATCCTTATCAGTGGGATTTGAATTACAAAAATCCCAGGGTATTTAATGAAATGATGTATAATTTTCTCTATCTTGCCAATCAGGGAATTGATATTATCCGTATTGACGCAGTGCCTTATATCTGGAAAGAACTGGGAACTTCCTGCAGGAATCTTCCGAGAGTACATACCATTGTAAGAATGATGCGGATGATTGGCGAAATTGTGTGCCCAAGCGTGATTCTGCTGGGCGAAGTGGTAATGGAGCCGGAAAAGGTGGTGCCTTATTTTGGAACGGTGGAGAAGCCGGAGTGTCATATGCTTTACAATGTGACGACCATGGCGACGACTTGGCACAGCCTGGCCACCCAGGATATCCGGCTGCTGAAACAACAGATGGATGTGGTGAATACGCTGCCAAAGGAATATACATTTTTGAATTACCTGCGGTGCCATGACGATATTGGATGGGGACTGGACTTTGATACCCTGAAATGGTGGGGGATGGAAGAGGTTTCTCATAAGAGATACTTGAATGATTTCTTCACCGGAAAATATGAAGGCAGTGTCAGCCGGGGCGAGCTTTACAATGATGATCCGGTAACTCAGGATGCCAGATTCTGCGGCACTACAGCGTCTATGTGCGGTGTGGAAAGCGCAGGCTTTGAGCAGGATGAGGAAAAAATGGAAAAGGCCGTGGGGCTTGATTTGATGCTTCACGCTTATATGTTTACCCAGTCCGGAATTCCTATGCTCTACAGCGGAGATGAAATCGGACAGGTGAATGATTACAGCTATAAGGGCAATCCGTTGAAGCGGGAGGATTCCCGTTATCTTCACAGGGGAGCGTTTCACTGGAATCTGGCAGCAAAGAGAGGTCATGCAGATACTGTGGAAGGAAAGATTTTCATGGGACTGAACAGGCTGGAAAAACTTCGCAGACAGGAAGCTGTGTTTGATACAAAAGCCAGTGTGTATACTTATGACGTGCATGATGATTCCGTTCTCTGTATCATGAGGGAAAGGGATGGGGAGAAATTCTTCGGAATCTTTAATTTCAGCAGCCAGGACAGAACAGCATGGATGCAGGAGGACGGAGAGTACCGAAACCTGATGACAGGGGAGAAGATGGAAATGAAAGATGTGCAGGTGCCGGGACATGGATTTGTCTGGGCAAAGAGGGGAATTGTGTAAAAATAAATACGGTTAAGATTGAGGCTGTCGCATTAAATAATATGGAAAATGTATAAAGATTTTCTGCTATTTAATGCGACAGTTCTTTTTTATGAGAGAATGATAAAAGAAGACCCGGATAAATACCCGAGTCTCCAGATGTTTCTATTTCTTATTTTGCCAGCCGTCTGATTAGCCGAAGTATCTCTTTAACAGACCTTCAAATGCTTTTCCGTGACGAGCTTCGTCTCTTGCCATTTCATGAACAGTATCATGGATAGCATCAAGGTTCGCAGCTTTTGCACGTTTAGCCAGGTCGAATTTACCAGCTGTAGCGCCGTTTTCTGCTTCTACACGCATTTCCAGGTTTTTCTTTGTGCTGTCTGTAACAACTTCGCCTAATAATTCAGCGAATTTAGCAGCATGTTCTGCTTCTTCATAAGCAGCTTTTTCCCAGTATAAACCGATTTCAGGATAACCTTCTCTGTGAGCAACTCTTGCCATAGCCAGGTACATACCAACTTCAGAACATTCACCTTCAAAGTTTGCTCTTAAATCAGCTAAGATATCTTCGCTAACGCCCTGTGCAACACCTACAACGTGCTCAGCAGCCCAGCTTCTTTCTGCAGACTGTTCTACAAATTTTTCAGCGCCTACGCCGCAAACTGGACATTTTTCAGGAGCTGTTTCGCCTTCATAAACATAACCACATACGCTGCATACAAATTTTTTCATAATGATAATCTCCTTTTCTTATTGAAATTTTGTTTGTTATTAAATCTGGCTTATGCCAGGTTTTTTATTAATAATAGTAATGATTACTATTTTAATTTATCATACTTGAGTAAAATTGTCAACTACTTTTTTTGAACTTTTTTGTTTCTGCACAGTGCCTGCAAATGCCATAGAAAGTAGTGGTGTGTGCAGTAATCGTTCCGTCAAAATTCCGGGCGGCCTGTTCTTTTATACAGTCTATATCAGCAAGCTCTATGTCCTGAATACAATGACAATGAGTGCAGATAAAGTGGCTGTGGGGTTTTGTATTACAGTCAAAACGGTCCGGGCCGTCGCCTGTGGAAATCTTTGCAATTTCACCGAGTTCTACCAGAAGTGAAAGATTCCGGTATACGGTACCAAGGCTGATATTTGGAAATTCGGCTTTGATTCCTGCATACACAGTGTCTGCGGTAGGGTGCTCCTGACAGCTCTGTATAAATGCTCTGATACATTCCCGCTGCCGGCTGTATTTTAAAGCAGCCATAAAGTTCTCCTTTCTGCCAGTGAAAGCTGACTGATTAATAATAGTAATTGTTACTGTAATCAATTTAGCATACTTGATAAAAAAAGTCAAGTATAAAAAAGAAAAAAATAATAAATTATTTTGTGTTTCAAAGATTCTCTATTGCAATTTCTTAAAAAAAGGTGTAGTATACTAAATATCAATAAGTGGTTTTAAAAACTACATGATGAAATATAGATATCTATAAATGGTGTTAAGAACCAAAGTTTTGAATATACTAACATAAGGGAGCAGATTGACAATTCATAAGCAAAGGAGTGGAGAGTATGAAAATCAGTACAGAACGCAGCAGAAAATTTAAAATTAAAGAACCGGGAAGTGCCATTACCCATTTTATAGGCTGTGTTATGGCTTTGCTGGCAGCGCTGCCGCTGCTTATAAAGGCGGCCAGAGAGCCGGACCATATTCATATGATTGCCATGAGTATTTTCATATTGAGTATGATACTTTTGTATGCGGCCAGCACGATTTACCATACCGTAGATTCTACAGAGAAGGTGAACCGGAGGCTGCGGAAAATGGACCACATGATGATTTTTATTTTGATTGCAGGAAGTTACACGCCGGTGTGTCTGATTGTTCTGCAGGGAAAAACAGGGATTATGCTCTGTGCAGCAGTGTGGACGGTTGCATTCATCGGAATTGTTGTTAAGGCTTGTTGGATTACCTGTCCGAAATGGTTTTCTTCTGTGATTTATATTGGTATGGGATGGCTGTGTGTATTTGCTTTTATTCCCATTGTACAGTCCCTTTCCCCGGCGGGATTCGGTTGGCTTTTGGCAGGGGGAATTATTTATACCGTGGGCGGAATTATCTATGCGCTGAAATTACCTTTGTTTAATTCTAAACATAAAAATTTTGGTTCTCATGAAATTTTTCATTTATTTGTCATGGGCGGCAGCATTTGTCATTTTATTGTAATGTACTTCTTTGTAATGCCAATTCATGTGTAAAACAAAATAAAAATGTGGATAACAGGGCTTCTGAAAATGCGAAATGTGGATTTTCGGAAGCTCTGTTTCTATCTATTTTAAAAAGTTCTGGCGAAATTTGCGAGGTGAGATTCCCACCTGTTTTTTGAAATGATTACAAAAAGAGGGAGAATCTTTAAATCCGCAGGAAAATGCAATTTCTGTAATGGTATAGGAAGCAGAGGACAGCATTTGTGTGGCGATTCGTATGCGGTGCTGCATCAGGTACTGCTTGGGGGAAAGCTGTTCTTCTTCTATAAAAATCCTGTATAAGTAAGTGCGGTCAATGCCCACATGACGGGCAATATCAGAAATTTTGATATCATACGAATAGTTGTTTTCAATGTATTCCTGGGCTTTTTGAAAGTATCGGTGTGTGAATTCCTCCCGTTTCCCGTCAACGGTATTTCGCATATGAGAAAGCAGAAGAAGCAGACTTCCTGTAAGCTGAAGCTGATTTCCGTGGGAATTTTGGAAGGACTGCAGCAGAAAGGCCATAGCGTCACAAATCTGGGCTGTTTTTTCCGGGACACTGTTTAAAAAGACAAAGGAATGAGAAAAAACGGTCTGGCGCAGTGTCTGTTTACAGTTTTTTCCGTCAAAGCCTACCCAGGCATAGGTCCAGGGGTCTTCCTGGTCCGCTTCGTAATAGGTGGATTCCATGGGAGGAATCAGAAAAGCGTCGCCCTTGTGTAGGGAATAAGTCACACCGTTCTTTCGGTAAAAACCTTTGCCGTCTAAAACTACATGAAGCAGATAGTGAGGGCGGACAGCAGGGCCAAAGGAATGACCGGGCTCGCAGTTTTCTTTTCCACAAAAATATACGGACAGATAAGCCTGTTCCGGGGTTATATCTTGTTCCATTTTTGACTCCTTTATGCAACAAATCAACAATTTTTAGATACAAAATCACATAGCAACATTTTCTATGAAATTATATAATAAACAGGAGAGAACAGCAATGACAGAATTCCGTTTGCACATTGACGGTGTTTTTAAAAGAGGACTATAATGAAAGCAGAAAACACGAAAAGGAGAAAAGCAGATGGATACAAAAATGTTGTTTTTTGATATAGACGGGACACTTATAACAGAAGAAGACGGAAAAATGCCGGACAGTACAAGAGAAGCACTGCATCTGGCACATAAGAGAGGTCATCTTCTGTTTATCAACACAGGAAGGACAAAAAAGAGTCTCCCTAAGGAATTGCTGAATATGGGGTTTGACGGATATATCTGTGGCTGCGGAACCCATATTTTTCTCCGGGGAGAGGAACTTTTGGCAGCCAGACTTTCCAATTCGCTTTGTAAAGAAGTGGCGAAGGAAGTGCGAAGCCATCATGTGCCGGTTTTTTATGAGGCTTCTGATGCCATTTATATGGACAGGGAAATGCCTGAACTGGAAAAATGGGAGGAAGTGGCGCGAAGCACTTTCCAGATAGAAGGAAGAGATATTGAGGAAGTGTTGGCAAGCGACAGTCTGGTGTACGATAAGCTGCTGATTATCCTGAAAGAAAAGGAGACCCGGCAGGCCCTTCTGGAATATTTGTCCCGGCATTTTGTCTGCATAGACAGGCTTCATCATATGTATGAAGTGGTGCAGAAAGATTATTCAAAGGCAACAGGAATTCAGTTTATCTGTGATTATCTGGGCGGGAAAAAGGAAAACTGTTATGTGTTCGGAGACAGTGAAAACGACAGGGCTATGCTGGAGGCTGTGCCAAACAGTGTGGCTATGGGAAACGCCGAACAGGCAGTAAAAGACATCTGTTCTTATGTAACAACACCCATCAGGGAAGATGGAATCTACAGGGCAATGAAACATTTTGACCTGATTTAAAAGGAGGCAGAAAAATGGCAATCAGTTGTAATAATCAGATATTTTCTCTTCACACCAAACATTCTACTTATCAGATGAAGGTAGACAGAGATTTTCTTATTCATACATATTATGGACCTTATGTGGGGGATTCGGATATGTCTTACCTGGCCAGATGTATTGACAGGGGATTTTCCGGAAATCCCGATGGAATTACGGATAAGGGATATTCGCTGGATACGCAGCTTTTGGAATATCCTTCTTACGGGACCGGAGATTTCAGAAATGACTGTCTGCGGGTGGCTTATGCAGACGGCAGTCAGGTGACGGATTTAAAATATGTTTCCCATGAGATAAAAGAAGGGAAGTATGGGCTGGAAGGACTGCCTGCCATGTACCAGGGAGAAGAGAATGTGCAGACGTTGGAAGTGGTGCTGCAGGACGTATACAAAAAACTGGAAGTGATTTTGTATTACGGTGTGTTTGAAAACCTGGATGTGATTACAAGAGCCTGCAAAATTGTGAATAAAGGCGAGGATAAGGTAAATCTTTTGAGAGCTTACTCTATGTGCCTGGATTTTAACAACAAAGATATGGATTTTGTACATTTCTATGGACGACACGCTATGGAAAGAATTATGGAGCGGACACCTCTTCATCATGGCATTCAGAGTGTGGGCAGCAGAAGGGGATTTTCCAGTCATCAGCACAATCCTTTTGTGGTATTATGTGCGCATGATGCGGGGGAAGACCATGGAAACTGTTACGGCGCTTCTTTTGTATACAGCGGAAACTTTGCGGCAGAGGCAGAGGTAACACAGGCAGACTGTACCCGTATGACGATGGGAATCCATGACGCGCAGTTTCAGTTTGAACTTCAGCCTCAGGAATCCTTTACTGCACCGGAGGTTATGCTTAGTTTTTCTTCAGAAGGACTTGGAACACTGTCCCGGAATTATCATAAAGCTATTCGTTACCATATATGCAGAGGAAAATATAAGACAGCACGCCGTCCGATTCTGATTAACAACTGGGAAGCTACTTATTTCAACTTTAATACAGAAAAACTCCTGGATATTGTCAGAGAAGCAAAAAAACTGGGCATTGAAATGCTGGTTATGGATGACGGCTGGTTTGGCAAGAGAGAGGATGACATCAGCGGACTGGGGGACTGGTTTGTCAATGAAAAGAAACTGGGAGGAAAGCTGAAAGACCTGGTAGACGGAGTAAATGAAATCGGATTGAAATTCGGTATCTGGTTTGAGCCGGAAATGATTTCCGAGGACAGTGATTTATACCGGGCACATCCGGACTGGGCTTTGAAGATTCCGGGAAGAGCTCCAACCAGAGGAAGACAGCAGCTTGTTCTGGATTTTTCAAGGGAAGATGTGAGAACTTATATCTTTGACAGAATGTGTGAAATTCTGGAAAGCTCTGATATTGAGTATATAAAATGGGATGCAAACCGACATTTGACAGACGTATGGTCTGCGCTTTTGCCTGCAGAACGTCAGGGAGAAGTGTTCCACCGCTTTATCCTGGGTCTGTATGATTTTCTGGAAAAAATTACACAGAGATTTCCCAATGTGCTGTTTGAAGGCTGCAGTGGCGGAGGCGGAAGATTCGATGCGGGTATGATGTATTATCATCCGCAGATTTGGTGCAGTGATGATACGGATGCAGTGGAACGTCTGGAAATACAGTATGGTACTTCTTTTGCGTATCCGGTTTCCACCATGGGCGCTCATGTGTCGGTATGCCCGAACCATCAGACAGGACGCAGTGTGTCCATGAAAACCAGGGGAGTGGTGGCTATGTCAGGAACCTTTGGTTATGAACTGGATATCACAAAGCTGTCAGAAGAAGATAAACAGACAGTGAAAGAACAGATTGAAGCATTTAAAAAATATTATGACCTGATTCAGAATGGAGATTATTATCGTCTTACAGATGACGGCAGGAAATCACCGTTTGTGGCATGGGAATTCGTTTCAGCAGATAAAAAGGAAGCTTTGCTGAATGTGGTAGTGCTTAGAACAAAGGCAAATCCTATACTGCATACGGTATATGCAAGAGGTTTGGAAGCAGACATGATGTATCAGGTTGAGGGAAGTCAGGAGAAATTCTCAGGCGCAGCACTGATGAATGGAGGTTATCCGATTCCGGTTATGGGCGATGATTATCAGGCTGTACAAATCCATCTGTTGGTGTGTGAATAGGAGCGTCCGTATGCAGGCAAAGTTTTTGGAAAATGAATTTTGGTATGGCGGTGCAGTGTATGAAAGCTATAAACAACCGATTGGAGAGGAAGATTCCGTGGAATGGGATTTCAGAGAAAATCCCACAGCCAATCAGATAATGCCGCTGTTTCTTTCCACAAAGGGAAGATATATATGGAGTGAGAAAGGCTTTCAAATTCAGTTTCACAAAGGAATGATTCAAGCAGAAGGGGACTGTGAAATCCTTTTAAAGGAGGGATATGATTCTTTAAGAGGGGCGTATCTGGAAGCTATGAAACAGCATTTTCCTTTTCATGAAATCCGGCTTTCTAAAAGATTCTTTGAAGCTCCTGTTTACAACACCTGGATAGAAATGACTTTTTATCAGGAGCAGAACAGGATTCTGGAGTATGCCAGAGGAATTTTGGAGCATGGGCTGCCGACGGGAATTTTAATGATTGATGACGGCTGGTCCCCTTATTACGGAAAGTGGCAGTTTCGGAAAGATAATTTTCCGGAAGCCAGGAAGATGATAGAAGAGCTTCATAAAATGGGCTTTCAGGTCATAGTCTGGATTTGTCCTTTTATTACTCCTGATACCGTAGAATACCGGGAGACCAGAGATAAGCATTTGTTAATAGAGACACCGGAAGGCAAGCCAAGAATTCTGGAATGGTGGAATGGCTATTCGGCAGCGCTGGATTTAACCAATCCCAAAGCGCTGGAGTGGCTGAAAGGACAGTTGGATGTCCTGCAGGAGATGGGAATTGATGGTTTTAAGTTCGATGCAGGAGACTCTTATTACTATACAGAGGGAGACCGGCTTTATAAAAAAGCAAATACAGATGAACTTTCAAGGTTGTGGGCGGCTTTCGGAGAGCAGTATGCCTTTAATGAACTTCGGGTTTGCTTTAAGACGGGGGGATATTCTCTTATGCAGCGGCTGTGTGATAAACATCATACCTGGGATGAGCGTGGTATAGGCGGTTTAATGCCTGGTATGCTGCTTCAGGGACTTACCGGCCATCCTTTTGGCAGTCCGGACATGATTGGCGGCGGCGAATATCTCAGTTTTCAGGAAAACAGCGGGGAATGTTTTGATGCGGAATTGTTTGTCAGATATTGCGAAATTGCTGCGCTGATGCCGGTCATGCAGTTTTCTGCGGCACCGTGGAGATTGTTGGGGAAAGAAGATTATGAAAAGGTACTGGCAGCCATGAAGGTACGGGAGAAATATCTGCCTGTTCTTTTAGAAACTGTTCAGTATGCTTATGAAACAGGAGAGCCTGTAGTGCGTCATATGGAATATGTATTTCCGGGACAGGGCATGGAAAAGACCATGAATCAGTTTATGATAGGGGATAAATTGTTGGTGGCTCCGGTGATGCAAAAAGGAGTGACGTCCCGAATGGTGCAGCTTCCGCGGGGAATGTGGAAACTGGAGGACAGAATTCTGGAAAGTAATGGGGAAGAATGGAGTTTGAATAGTGAAAAGGGTTTGTTAGTTCTGGAAAAGATAGAAAAATAAAAGAATAGAAGACGCGGGATATCCGGAAATGATTGCCGGATATCCCGCATTTTTTGTGTCAGCAATGAAATAAACCACCTGCTATGTGGGTGGTGGGAGAAATCTTTAGATATAAGCAAGAACTCCTGTGCTATGATGAATGTGGGTCTGCAAAACCACAAATAAAAGCACAGGAGGTCCAAATAATGGACGTAAATAGTTTAGCT
>NZ_JBBEWO010000028.1:0-29690 GCF_038739805.1 Blautia acetica
TTCATCTGACAGAGGAAGATATGTTTTTCTCATAGTGTTCATCCTTTCTTAGATAACACTATTTTACCATACATTATCCTCAAAATATATAGTAGAGATTTAATTTATTCTATACTAGTCCATTTTCACAACCATTTTTTTATCTTTTCTCTCTATCTATACGTCTCTTCTTGATTTTTTGTTTTGCATTTGCCTGTTCCAAATGTTTTGCCACTTCTATTGCTTCCTTCACCTTATTTTCTCCCAAAACAGCTACAACCCGATCCATATCATATGTTACATTTAACAAAGCTACATTCTCTTTCTTTATAACAGATACTTCCTCTCGCAACCGATCTACACGATTTTCAAGATCCAGGTTTCGATCTGATAGCTTTTGATTTTTGCTTTTCAGTTCTAAATATTTGCTATACAATGCCTGTATCATGTTCGCAACTTTTTTCACCAAAGGAAATATTCTCTTCCTGTAAGATTTTGCAGACTCTAAAGTTCCGGCTTCTGGCAGCCATTCTTCCGGATAATATCCATACTCACGTGCATGTGAGTCAACAAATCCAGCTTTTGAATTTAGTGCAGAAAATCGTTTTTCTAACACTTCTGTCTTTTTAATTACCGCATCTCTCTCTTTTTCTGCCTGTTCTTTTTCCTTTTGGATCTCATCCACACATTCACTGATATCATGCAAATCATGTTCCAATAAATTCTTATGTTCCGTTAATTCTTCTACTTCCTGTTCTCGAACCTTTTTCTTGTAATCCAATACAGAAAGATGTGGTTCATGAGTTCCTTTCTGATCCCATTCTATCTCATTTTCCCTCATGACCATGGCTAATTTTTCCTTTTCTGATTGTACCCATTGATTTAGCTCCGTCTCACTTCTGGAACCACCTTTAAATCCTAATGACGATAAGGCTTGTTTTAAAGATACTCTTGTATCAAGTCCTCGCTTACTTCCTGTAACATAGGGGATAAAATCAATATGTAGATGCGGTGTTGCTTCGTCTAAATGCAGATGAGCAGCAAATACTCGCAACGTAGGATTCCGTTCTTGAAATCCTTTCATGTATTCATCTAATATTTTTGCAGCAAGTTGTCCTTCCATCGTTTCTGATCCCATATTGTCTTTATCACCGATCTGAAGGATAACCTCATGAAATAATTTTTCTTGTTTCCCGGAACGTATCTTTTCGTAGTAATCATCTATCTTACGATCTTTTCGAGTCTGTTTATCATTGTAACGCTTCAAGGCGTCGTCAAATAATTCATGATATACGTCTTTGATATCTTCATTACAATATTCAACATTCCAATGGGTTCTGTTCGGATCCGTATTCTTTGCATGAAATTTTCTACTATTATGGTTCAGGGAGCCTTTTCCTGTCATAAAACTAATCGTCCTCTTCAATAAATCTCCTTTCATTCATTTTAAAACGCCAGATATGGCGATTATGTTTTGTTACTTTTGTCAAAAGTAACGCAAAAGCACTTTCGACAGCCTAACGTCCATCAAAAGTACCCTTGCGCCCTGCCGGGAGCTTTCAAATCAGCCAGTACTGTATCGGCTACACCCTACAGCAATTCTCCTTGTTTGGTATGATACAGGTGCGTGCCACGCTCCTGTTCTATATTCCCAAAACAAACATCACCATCGATAACTGGCTGACACTCCACGCTTATCTAAATATTCCTGTCGTGCTTTCTCCTGCTCTTCCTCAGAAGGAGCAGTCTTATACTTCGTATAGAGTTCATGTCTGACTAATGCATCCAATTTTTCTTCCAAGCCATTTCGAATCTCTTCTTCATACTGATCATCTGAACCCAGATGATAAAAGATCAATTTTCGAAACAGTTCATAATCAATCTGTACTTTTTTCATCGCTTCACTCCTTTTGTTCAAGGTGGCAAGATTCCCTATTCTTTAAGATATGATAATCTTGCCATCTTCCTTTACTCTTCTTGCAACATCCAAAACCATTTATTTCCTATCTTCACAGAGTCAATCTGTAATTCCTTCTTCGCATTCCAAAGTGTTTTCTTTTTAATTCCTCGTTCTTCTGCTTCTTCCGCTATTTTTGCCTGTTCCATTGATCCATTTGCTAAGATCTCTTTTAAAAATTCTTTCGCACTTCGGATCTTTTGCCCTCGTCCATCACCAGATAATAAGTCCTCTGCACTGATGTCATATTTCCCAATCCAATGGAATCCTTTTTCTTTGTCTAATCGAAAGGCGATAGCATCTCCTTCCGGAGCAAGAGAACTCTTTACGTGACAGATTACTCGGATTTCCGGTTCATCTTTCACTCTTCCAACAATCAATACGCTTCTTGCTGCCGCTTGAAAGTCAATAGAACCCAATCCACGATAGGATGATTTTCCATTACTATTTTTATTCATATGACCGATCAGAATAATGGCACATTGATATTTTTCTGCTAATACAGAGATTCTTTTCATCAATGGGCGAATCTCATTTGCCCTATGCATATCAACACCAGCCCCTAGAAAGCCTTGAATTGGATCTAATACTACAAGTCTTGCTTTCGTCTGTATGATCGCTTCTTCCAGCCTTGCATCTACCATTGTTAATGGCTGATCCTGGTCATCAATTACCAAGACTCTGGAACAATCTGCCCCTGCCGCTAACAATCTTGGTTTGATCGTATCGCCCAGTCCATCTTCAGCTGTTTGATAAATCACATTGATTGGCTCTACACCTGTCTCTTCAGATTTTCCTTCGCTTGTCTCACTTAATATTGCTTCTCCTTTTGTTAATTTTGCTATGATCTGCAACACCACAGTAGTCTTCCCCTCTCCAGGATCTCCCTGAATAATGGTGACCTTCCCATATGGTATGAAGGGATAAAAGAGCCATTCGATTTCTTCCACTTCAACCTGATCCATGTGGATCAATTTCAGGCATGGTTCTGCCTTTTTTACTTCTCTATAATTATCTTCCATTTCCACCTCCTGCCCAACCGGGCAAGTCCCTGGCAGACAGAATTTAACAATTGTTGCAACAACAATTTTGTGATATACTCAAGTTGTTAGGATGGTATATCAGTTATTCTGATGATCAGGGAACTTGCTCAGATTATTTCTGGGCTTTTTCTTTTTTCCTTTTTTCATAGTTTCTTTCTTCTGCAAATGCATTTAATATCTCCAACATTGTTCGAATAGGTGTAAACAACTCTTCATCGGCATCCTCTAATGTAGTTAACCTTTTCAGTTCCTCTTCAATCCCTCGAAGCTGTTTTCTAAACTGTACTAACATCAATGGATTTCCTACTGCTGTGACCTTTTGATGTAAAACGCTTTCAATGATATATTCTTGTCTCGTCTGGTATCCACAAAGCTTTACTCTTAAATCTAACTCTGCATTTTCTTCCGGAGACATTCGAAACGCTATGGTTACATTACGCCACCGATTCTTGTTATCCCTATTTTTTTCACTCATCCAGATATTCCTCTCTTTCCTGATTTAGATTTTCCGCCATCTCTGTTTGGATTGTCGGGAACAAATGTGCATATCGATATGTGATTTCCACACTCTCATGCCCTACCCTTTCTCCAATTGCCACCGCAGAATATCCCATATTGATCAACAATGACACGTGAGAATGCCGTAAATCATGGATTCGTATTCGCTTCACTCCTGACAACTTCACACCACGATCCATTTCATGATGAAGATAGCTTTTTGAAATTTGAAATATCCTGTCATTTTCATTCAAACCATACAGCATTCCTATATACGTTTCTAATTCTTCGCTTAAAAATTCCGGCATGGTGATTATGCGATTACTCTTCACAGTCTTTGGATCTGTAATAATATCCTTCCCTTCTAATCTTTGATAAGATTTATTGATCCGGATAGTACAAGCCTGAAAATCGAAATCTGCCGGTGTCAGTGCTAACAACTCTCCCATACGCACTCCACACCAATATAGAATTTCAAATGCATAAAAGGAGATTGGCTTATCCGCCACCGCTTCAATGAACTTCATATACTCTTCTTTTGTCCAGAAAAGCATCTCTTTTGTTCTTTCTTTTCCCATAGATCCCGCCTTGCGTGCAGCATTGCTTTTCAAATCATAGAAATTAACTGCATGATTCAAAATTGCACTCAGCTGATTATGGATGGTCTTTAGATAGACCTGTGAATAGCCTTCTCTTTGTTTATTCCGATAGTTCATCATGGTGTTCTGCCACTGTCGAATATCAGAAGGTTTTATTTCCTGCAACTTCTTTTTCGAAAAATATGGGAGAATCTTTTTTTCTACAATATGCTTTTTCGTCAGCCAGGTATTATATTTGATTCTGGATTTGATATCATTCAGATAAAGATCTACGAAATCTTCAAAATACATATCCAGACTCAAATTCTCCTTTAATTTAAACGCTCTTTCCCATTCCTGGGCATCACATTTACGTTTAAATCCCCTTTTCGTCTTCTGCTTTCTTACGCCAGTCCAGTCCTTATAATAGGTTCTTACCTCGTAAGTATTTGACTTTTGGTTTTTGATTACTGTCAAAACATCACCTCCTGCTATTTCATTTCGTTCATACCGTAAACTCGTTCTTCAAAATATTTACGGCTGATTTTTCCTTTGACAACAACGAAACCTTTTTGTTCCAATTCCGCATTTAACTGACGGATCAAACGATACGCATAGGAATCAGATACTTCTAATTCTTTCGCTACTTCTTTTGCTGATATAAATAATTTACTAGCCATCTATATCCCTCCTTTCCTTTTTTTCAGTTCATTATCGAACGGTGTATATGCATCATAACATTTCATTTCCGTACTGTCAATAGAATAATTTCAAAAATGAACGGTTTATTTTTATATTTCATTTTTGAACTGTTTATGCTATACTTTTAAGTAACAATCAGCAAAGGAGTGTTTTCCTATGACAGTAGGTGAGAAAATAAGAAAATTCCGGATCGATCAAGGATATACACAGAAAGAATTGGCAATCATGTCCGGATTGAGCGAATCGGCAATTAGAAATTATGAACTTGGGAATCGTTTCCCATCATCAGAACAATTAGAAAAAATAGCAAACTCATTAAAGATCAGTCCATACGCCATGTCTGATCCAAACTTTGATACTTATGTTAGTGTCATGCACGCATTATTTGCTTTAGAGGATCAATATGGGCTGCACGCCTACCGAGATGAATCCGGTGTACCGCAGCTCATATTTAAGGACAAAGGTCACGATTCTTTAAATATGCTGGATCATATTGGAACATGGGCTGATATGTACCAGAAATTCAGAAATGAAGAGATTACAGAAAAAGAATATTTAGACTGGAAGAGTCAATTCCCAGCTAAATAAGAAGAAATTATTTACAATAATATTAAAAAAGTATTGTCATTTGATTGTCAACGGACATAGAAAGAGCCAAGAAAGCCCGTAAAATAGGCGTTTCTTGGCTCTAATATATTATTCAAACTCTACAAAGACTAACGCTTTTTGTTTAGGAATTATTCTCTGTAATGTTTCTCGTTCTTTTGATTATTTGATATATCCATATTATCCTGCCTATACGAGCTAATGTTATCATTTTGTTATCGGCATTGATAACACCTACTCGATAACTGTGGATAATAACTATATGTAGCATGTCAAATTATAAGCTATTTTGCTTAGAGATTCAACACAAAACTGAAATTTTACTTTTCCTTATATTCATCTGGTATTGCTATTTGAAATGTTTCACACAACAGCATCACATCATGCACATCATTTTTATCGTGTTCATATCCCAAATGAAGCATTACCTGACTCAATGGTTCAATACAAGAAACAGTTATATCTCCAACTTTTCCAATACCGGAAAAAGTTTTTGATGGAAATATATCTCCCTCATAAACAATTCCGTCATCTGTAAATTCAAAACAATGTAAATCAATGATTCTTTGTTTATCATCTTTCCAGACAGTATGACCATCCGTTGTATAATCAGTATTTACTTCCTCAAATCCATGCTGCTTAATCACATAAATATAATCATGATAATGTTTCAGTTCAACAAACAAATCAATATCATTGTGTATTCTTGATTCTCTTTTAAGAAGTGCATCAACACCCCATCCGCCATCTAAATATACTTTAATTTCGTTTTGCAAAGCATATTTTATAATTTCACATGCATCTTCTGTACGTACCATAATCTATCCTCCAAATTCAAATCTTTGTATGCTTTCCAACTCACTAAAAGCCTGAAATTTGTCAGTCTTTCATCCTTTTTGTTATCAATCACCAATTAGCTGTAATCCATTAGGATTTAGCTGATATATTTTATCGCACACCTCTTCAATATACTTTCTATCGTGAGAAATGCTAATGACAGCCCCCGGAAATTCTCGGAGCATTTTTCTTATTACCGGACCGGACAATGGTGAAAAATTTCTTGTCGGTTCATCCAGAATAAGAACATTTGCACCACTTAAGCTCATCCTCAAGAGAAGCACTTTCGCCTTTTGTCCGCCTGATAACTCCCGAATCGGATGCTCCATTTCATCTGGTGTGTATTTAAGTGAACCAAGGTATGTTCTAATTCTTGTACGCTCTTCTTTATCTCCTGTTTTATCAAGGTAATCAACCGGTGTAACATCCAAATCCAGCAGGTCTTCATAAGTTTGAGGCATATATTCTGCTTTAATGTCATTCCGATTTAGGAGTTCTTCCGCTATCTTTTTTAGAAGAGTCGTTTTTCCTGCCCCGTTGGCTCCTATCATACAGATTTTTTCTGAACCTTTTATTTTTAAATGAATTCCTTCTGCTAAAATTCTTTTGCCATCCGGAGTCACAAGCTTTGAAAGTTCATATTCTATGACCGTTTTTCCTGCGGGAATGTGTGAGTTTTCATCCCCTAATTTGACAAAGATTGCTTCTTCCTGTTCCGGCATCTGAGTCATATTTTCATCTTCTTTTTCAAATCTTCGTTCCATTGCCTTAACCGTATGCATTTTGTCCTTTAAGTTTTTGGCAACAGACGGTGCTTGTCTGGTACAACTTCTTAATGCACCTTGTACACTCTGCATAACTCTTTGATATTTTTCATCGCGAATCTTTTTCTCCCTACGGTCACTCAGTGCCCGCTGTTTTTGGATTTCAAATTTATGAAGCCGTTCTTCCACATAGCGTCTATAGGGAAGCTTTGCCACGGTATATCTCGCCTTTGTTTTTCGTATAATCTGCTCGATATGTATCACCATGTTGGCAGTACGCTCTATCAGCGTTTCATCGTGTGAAATAAAAAGCACAATGTGCTTCCAGTCATTTATGATTTTTTCCAGTAATGTAAGCGTCGCAATGTCGATGTCATTGGAAGGTTCGTCCAACAACAGCACAGAAACATCGCGAATGAAAAGCCTCATAAGTTGTGTCTTGACTTTTTCGCCTCCTGAAAGACTACCCATTGTCTGGTTACTGTAGAAAAAATCATTTTTCATTCCAAATTTTCCCGCAATAACAGACAATTCTTTAGGCGTTTTCTCCCAGAATATTTCCTCTTCAGAAAAATATTCGTATATTGTTTTTTCCTTATCTTCATCGAGCATCTCCTGCGGAAGATAACCAAGACGTTCGTGTCCCATTATCCTTTCCCCATCTGCTTCTATATAGTTTTCTACAAGCGACGGATTGTATATCCACTTCATTAATGTCGATTTCCCATTTCCCTCTTCTCCAATAATAACTGCCTTATCTCCATCATTTAGCACAAGGTTGAAATCATTAAGAATTATTCTCAGGTCTTTTTTATGTGTTAAATTTAATTTTTTTATCTGCAACATTAAAGTTTCTCCTTTTCGAAGTCTGAGCCAATTATTATTTTGAACACACAAAAACGAGTCTTTTTTGCATACGCAAAAATAGACTCGCTAAATAGACCCTTATTTCTTTTCCAAAAGGAAAACAAAGGAAATGCCTCTTGCGATAATCCAACTTAAGCGTACACAAAACAAACCTATTCTCTACAGGCTCAATAACTATATGTGTCTTACTTAAATCAAATTATCTATTAATCATTTCCTCACCTTACACAAAATGTGCCTTTCTTTCTTCTAATGGCAATACTATCATACTGTATTTTTTGTGTCAATACATTTCACCTTATGGAAGTGCAAATTAAAATTTTCACTTCCTAATTATACATCCAACCATTACGAAATTCAATCTTTCACAACCTCTTTACAACCACAACCACAGCACTCCAGCAAACGCAGGAGCACCATACCGTAAAACGCTTATGTGTAAATCAACTCCGTTCCTACAACTTCCCTCACACAAGCCTGAATATTATTCATTCTTCCAATCCATTCGTAGGGATTATCTTTCTTTAATTGTTCCGTCACATCTTGTCTGTCGGCATATTCCTTTACCAGTCGAAGAAACATATCCTCTGCTTGCTTATCGACTTCTGCAAGATAACTATGCAGCTTTCCGCTTGTCAGCAGGTTCATATATAACACTTTATAGTGTTCCTTTAAATGCCTTGCATGTCGTTTCCCCCATAAACCAATCGGCTCTATTTCTTCTTCGGCTGGTACTGTGATGTTCGGCAATAAATAATCACCCACCTGTCTATAAGTTCCGCCCATTTCTTCAAAAATTGTCTTTGTCATTTTCCTTTTCCTCCTGTGATTTTTGTCTATCGTGATCGTGTATTATCACGCTTGCGACCTTTAACTGTTCTTGCCTGCTCCAACAAATCATCTATCTGTTTGCGACCAAAAACCTTACGGAGCAGGCTGTAATCTTTATTTTCTGCTTTTAGGATTTTGTTTTCTTCGGTCAATCTTTCATTGACTTTCTCCAAACGCTGATTGGTGCGGTATAACTGTGCATTCGCTGTATTCAGCCTATGATAGTTGTCCCACCCCTCAAAGCAGCGGGCAAGCACCGTTTTGACAAGTTGCTTCAATTTCCTTACAACCGGCTCTGCCATTTTGGTTTTATATGCCTTTGCAGTCATAAATTTCTCTGGTTCTGGCAACTGATATTTCGGTGCAGTATCAAGCTCTATTTCAAGATTTGACAGCTCGTCTTTTGCCTTATCATAGTTCAATACTCGTTCCGACAACACATCAAATTCAATCTGTTTCTGCTCGATTTTCGCACCTAATGCCGCCACTTCTTTTTCTCTTTCCTGCTTTTTATAATCCAAAACAGAAAGATGTTTTTCGTGTGTGCCTAAATGTTCCCACTCAATCCCATAACGTTCCATCACCGCCGCAAGCTGTTCTTTTTCGGACTGTATCCATTGCGACCACTCCGTATCGCCACGACTGCCGCCCTTAAAACCTTGCGTTGCAAGAGCCTGCTTTAGTGACACTCTTGTATCAAGTCCACGCTTGCTGCCTGTGGTAAAAGGTACAAAATCTATGTGCAGATGTGGTGTAGCTTCATCCATATGCAGATGAGCCGAGAACACCCGAAGCTGTGGATTTCGCTCCTGAAAACCCTGATAGTATTCATCTAAAATCTGCTTTGCCAGTTCTCCGTTTTCCGTATCGGCGTTCATATTTCCCTTACCGCCCACCTGTAAAATGATTTCGTGGAACGGTTTTTCCTGCTTGGAACTTCGGATTTTTTCATAATAATCTTTTATCTTTCGGTCTGACCTTATCTGCTTGGCATTGTATCTTTCCAATGCTTCATCAAACAATTCGTGATAAACTGTCTTTATATTTTCATTGCAGTAGTCGATATTGAGATGAGTACGAGTTCCGTCTACATTTTCTGCTCAGAACTTTCGGCTATTGTGATTGACCGAGCCTTTACCGACCATTGCACTTATCGTTCTCTGCATTTTTTCATCTCCCATCTGTAAATTTCAACATTCTCAGGTTTTGTTACTTTTGTCAAAAGTAACGCAAAAGCACTTTTGACGGGTACACCCATCAAAAATGCGACCTGTAAACAGGTTTTGCGTTCTCCGAAGGCTCTCCGAGGGGTGAGCGTGTGCCGGTGGCACACACGCCTGCGAACCGACCGAGCCAGCAGGCGAGACCAAAGAGCCGCCTTTGAAAAGGCACTCTCTGCACACTCCCCTAAACTTTATCCGGTGTCAAAGTGTGACGATGGTGACAATGTTTTTCACAGCGTGCTGCTCTCAAAAACATTGACACCTTTGACACCGTTTGTCACGCCGTCTGCTCGGTTTCTTTCCAAAGTGAAACCTTTCTTCCGTCGTGTGTGCGGCTGTTCTGATAACGGATACCGTAATCACGAAACAGCCTGCTTGCGTTGATACTGAGCCTTAAAGAAAGTACATTCGGCTTTATATCCACCGCAAGCCTTTCGCAAAGTTCCGAAGCAGTTCCTTCCCATCTGTCACTTTCCGAAAAGAGCGTATCCGCTATCTTCTCAAGCAGAGGTTCGGGCGGTTCTTTCCACATCTCCGTTTCCGATTTTGCAAAGTTCCACACCAATCGCTCGCTGTCCCTTACAAGATGGATTTTCATATCCTGCTGGTCTCTGCCAGCAACATCAAGTGTGGCATTGTTGGAAGTACGCTTGTCCTTACTGAGAACAAATGCACCGTCTGCCGCCCCCATCAGACCATTCGTGCCTGAAATCATATCGAATATATCTTCCGATTTTTGTTTGCGTGTATGATGAACAATAAGCATTGAAACCTTGTAACTGTCTGCCAACGCTTTCAGCCTTGCCACAACATCATAATCACTTGCGTAGCTGTAATCTGCTCCGCCTGCTTCACGCACACGCTTTAAGGTGTCTATGATAATCAAGCCTGTGTCTGGGTGTTCCCTCATAAACCCTCTTATCTGTTCTTCCAGTCCGCCATTGACCGTTTTACATTCCGTTGCGAAATACAGATTGCCTGTCTCCTTTGCACCGAACATCTGAAACAATCGCTTCTGCAAACGTGGGTAATCATCTTCAAGGGCAAAATAAAGCACCGTTGCCTTACGCACCTTATACTCCCAAAGCGGTGTGCCTGTGCTGATATGATAGGCAAGCTGTGCCATCATAAAGCTCTTTCCCACTTTCGGGGAACCTACGAAAAGGTAAGTTCCCCTTTGGAGCAGACCGTCGATAAGTGGTGTCTGAACCTCAAACACCGTATCATACAGCGTTGTCATTGATACTGTTTTCAGATAGGAAGGGTCTAACTGTCTGAGTATTTCCCTTTGCATTTCTTCAAAAGATTGCTCGTACCCCTTGAAATCCGTATCCTGATTGACTATACTATTGTCAGTACATTTGGAAAGTGACTGTTCCGCATCTGTTGCCGCAGATACATTTGGAATAGTCATTTCTTTTTTATTCTCCATTCGCATCCTCTCCTTTCAAACCGCCGAGAATAATGGAAATCAGTTCTATTACACTCAGCAGTTCATCATCCACACCTTTTCCTGCTTCAATCCTTTTCAGTTCCGCAAGGACTGTGGCAAATTCCGTTTTCAACGCCTTATACACTCTCGGATTGCCCTGTACCACCACATCCTGATTTAAGCAACGGCGGTAACAATACTCCTGTTTTGGCAATCCTGATAGAGCTACAGCTCTGTTAATGAGTTCGTTTTCTTCGGGCGATACTCGAAACCCTACTGTGATATTCCTCCAACGATTTTTGTTATCTCTGTTCTTAGCTGACATTTTCAAAATCTCCTTTCCCTAAATCATCTAATTTTTCTGCCATCTCAATCTGCTTTGACGGAAAGAGGTGTGCGTACTGATAAGTAATATCAATACTTTCGTGACCAACTCGGTCAGCAATCGCCACCGCAGAAAAGCCCATATCAATCAAGAGTGAAATGTGGCTGTGACGGAGATCGTGAATGCGGATACGCTTCACGCCTGCCGCCTTTGCCCCTCTGTCCATCTCGTGATGAAGATAGCTTTTCGTCACCGTAAAGATACGGTCTTTCTTCTTCAATCCGTAAAGCATACCGAGATATTCTTTCATTTCCTCACACAGAAACTTCGGCATTTTAATCGTGCGGTTGCTCTTTTTCGTTTTCGGAGAAGTAATCACATCCTGCCCTTTCAAACGCTGATAGGATTTATTGATTGTGACTGTTTCCTTATCAAAGTTGAAATCTGCCGGAGTCAAAGCTAACAGCTCGCCCTCTCGGATACCGCACCAGTAAAGCATTTCAAACGCATAAAAGGAAACAGGCTTGTCCATCATCTCAAAAGAGAATTTCTTGTATTCTTCCTTTGTCCAGAACAGCATTTCCTTGTGTTCCTCACGTCCCATATTTCCCACCTTTGCCGCAGGATTGGAACGCAGTTCATAGTAGCGGACAGCGTGATTGAAAATGGCGGACAACTGATTGTGCAGCGTTTTCAGATACGTCTGTGAATAAGGCTTTTTCTTCTCATCACGATAGGCAAGCATTTCATTCTGCCAAGTAATAATCTCCTTTGTGGAAATCTCGCTGATTTTCAGTTTCCCGAAATACGGAAGTATCTTTGTGCGTATGATATGCTCTTTGGTAAGCCACGTGTTTTCCTTCAAACGGTTCTTCACATCATTGATATAAAGCTCCGTAAAGGCTTCAAAACTCATATCAAGGTCTGAAGAAGTCTGCAATTTGAACATTCTTTCCCATTCCTGTGCTTCTCGTTTGGTAGCAAAGCCACGCTTGCATTTCTGCTTGCGTTCCCCTTTCCAGTTCACATACCTTGCCATCACATACCAAGTACCGTTATCTTCATTCTTAAATACCGGCATTTACATTTCCCCCTTTCCTGCTCCGTAGAGCCTTTCGTAAAAATACTGGCGATTTACACGCCCTGCAATCGTAATAAAGCCCTTTGCTTTCAATTCCTCATTTAATTGTCTGATGAGTTTATATGCATAAGGTTTTGATACGTTTAGTTCCTGAGCCACATCTTCGGCTCGGATAAATCTGTTTTCCATATCCTTTTTCTTCCTTTCTTAAAATAATTTTTTGCTTGCCGCTTTCTCCGTGTTAAAGTTCCAACAGGCACTCCTGCTTGTCGGCAGGCGCTGTGCTGTCCCAATGCACCGCAGTACATCAGGCGCTCGCTCGTATAGGGGTTCCCGAAAAGTCGGAGACTTTTGGGGAAGAGGAGGAGCAGTGCAGCGAATGAGCTTTTGTGCTTGCACACAAGCGAACGATACGGAACTTGCTCCGACGAGGTCTTGGCGGTTTGGCTTTTCGGACGGTCATTCAGTTGTCGCATTAAGCATATTTGTTTAATTCGTAATTTATTTTACTAAACATATTTGCTATTGTCAAGTGGTTGCAAAGAAAATATTAAACATTTTTGTTTCGGTTTTTCTTGACTTCCACTAAACATTTCTGCTATACTTATTTCACTAAATATAAAAGGAGCGTATCATTATGGCTATCAGCGAAAGAATACATTTTTTCAGACTAATGCGTGGTATGACACAAAAGTATCTCGGTACAGCAATCGGTTTTCCAGAAAAGAGTGCTGATGTGCGTTTGGCACAGTACGAAACTGGTACACGCAAACCGAAAGCAGACCTTACAAATGCATTGGCACAGGTGCTTGATGTTTCTCCACAGGCTCTTGATGTTCCTGACATAGACAGCTATATCGGTCTTATGCACACTCTGTTTACCCTTGAAGATATTTACGGTCTTACTGTCAGTGAAGCAGACGGAGAGGTATGCTTAAAGGTCAACAAGGACAAAGGCAGAGAAGCATATGAACTCCTCAAAATGCTGTATGCTTGGAAAGAACAGGCAGACAAGCTATCTTCCGAAGAAATCAACAGAGAAGAATACGATAACTGGCGTTACCATTATCCAGAGTTCGACACCACACAGCGTTGGGCAAAAGTTCCATCACAGGAATTAAGTGACGCTCTCGTGGAAGCATTCAAAGACCACTTGAAAGATAAATAAGCACCTACAGGACCTGCCACTGGCAGCTCCCTACAGATGCTTTGGCAACGACAAAAAAGCCCTTAACTATGGTTATTAACCACAGCTAAGGGCTTAGTTTATAATATGGAATTTGTTCAGAGCCAAGCTCCGAACTTTAGTCTGCAAGCCACCTGTTAATTGTTCCGTTACCCATAAACCACTGGATAACAAGAATAATGGCACTTGCTATGACTGTTATCAATTTGTTATCAAAAGACTAATCGAAATCGCTGAAACCCGCATAAACACTGGCTTTTTTAAGCAACTCGATTTATTCAAACTCAATCGTAGCCGGCGGTTTCCCCGTGCAGTCATACATAACTCGGTTAATATGCTTCACTTCATTCACAATCCTGCTGGTGGTCTTCCCAATAACCTCCCACGGAATCTCCGCGCTCTCTGCTGTCATAAAGTCGGTAGTCGTCACTGCTCTAAGCGCAATGGCATAGTCATAGGTTCTCTCGTCTCCCATAACCCCTACAGACCGCATATTTGTCAATGCCGCGAAATACTGGCCAATCTCTCTGTCGATTCCGGCTTTTGCAATCTCTTCTCTCCAGATAGCGTCTGCTTCCTGCACCATCTTGACTTTCTCAGCCGTAACCTCTCCGATGATACGGATTCCAAGTCCCGGTCCCGGGAATGGCTGTCTGAACACCAGATATTCCGGAATGCCCAGTTCCAGACCTGCTTTCCGGACTTCGTCTTTAAACAAATCGCGCAGAGGCTCGATAATTTCCTTAAAGTCTACGTAATCCGGCAAACCTCCTACGTTGTGGTGGGATTTGATAACAGTGGACTCACCGCCTACACCGCTTTCCACAACGTCCGGGTAGATGGTTCCCTGTACCAGGAAGTCCACAGCGCCGATTTTCTTTGCCTCTTCTTCAAAGACACGGATAAATTCTTCGCCGATAATCTTACGTTTTCTTTCCGGCTCTTCCACGCCTTTTAATTTCTCATAGAAACGTTCCTGGGCATTGACACGGATAAAGTTCAAATCATAGTGACCTTCCGGTCCAAAGACTGCCTCAACCTCATCTCCCTCATTTTTACGAAGAAGACCGTGGTCTACGAATACGCAGGTAAGCTGATTTCCGACTGCTTTGGACAGCATAACAGCCGCCACGGAAGAATCCACACCGCCGGACAGGGCGCAGAGCACTTTTCCGTCGCCCACCTTTTCACGAATGGCTTTGATGGACTCTTCCACAAAAGAATCCATTTTCCAGTCACCGGAACACTGGCACACATTGTAGACAAAGTTGGAAAGCATTTTCTTTCCTTCCTGGGTGTGCAGAACTTCCGGATGGAACTGTGTGGCATACAGACCTTTTTCCACGTTTTCCACTGCTGCTACCGGACAGTCAGAGGTATGCGCACTGATTTCAAATCCCGGCGCTGCCTGGGAGATGTAATCGTTGTGACTCATCCAGCAGATAGTCTTTTCAGATACGTTTTCAAAAAGTTTGGACTTCTGATTCACCGTTACTTCGATTTTTCCATATTCTCTTACCGGAGCCTTTTCTACTTTGCCGCCCAGCAGATGCATCATAAGCTGGGAGCCGTAGCAGATTCCCAGAATCGGAACGCCCAGTTCAAAGATTTCCTTCGTATAGGTAGGAGAATCCTCCAGGTAAACGCTGTTCGGTCCCCCGGTAAAAATAATTCCCTTTGGCCCAATAGCCTTAATTTTTTCAATATCTGTTTTATAAGAATAGATTTCACAGTACACATTACATTCGCGCACACGTCTTGCAATTAACTGATTATACTGTCCTCCGAAATCAAGTACAATAACGGTTTCTCTTTTCAAAGAAATGTCCTCCTGTTCTTTATAATGAATAGTTTTCTAAGAGAAAATATATAGAAATAATTATAGATTATTGCCCTCAAATTTACAAGAGCAAAATACTTGTGAAAACTGCCAAATTTTCGCAAATCTTCACTCATGCCTTTTAAACCGGGTTTACATGCACCATGCAGTGCTTCACCAGAGGGAACTTTTCCTCTATTCTGTCATGCACCTGCTGGGCAATTTCATGTCCTTCCCGCAGGGTCATGTTCCCGTCTGCGGCAATTTCGATATCCACATAAATCCTTGCCCCAAACAGTCTGGTATGAAGCATATCAATGTTTTTCACACCTTTCTGACACAGAATCAGTTCCTGCATAGCCTTTTCCGTTTCTTCGTCACAGGATTTATCTACCATCTTGTCTATGGCATCTTTAAAAATGTCATAAGCCGCTTTTACGATAAAAATGCAGATAATCACACTGGCTAAAGGGTCTAAAACCGGAAATCCCAGTCTGGCTCCCAAAATACCCACAAACGCCCCCACCGAAGACAGGGCATCGGAACGGTGATGCCATGCGTCTGCCATCAGGGCCCCGGAATTTATCTTTTTTGCCGCGCCTCTGGTATACCAGAACATCCACTCCTTAATGCTAATGGAGACCACCGCTGCAATAAGGGCAATCATTCCCGGTACTTCCATACTTCCGGCACTGCCTTCGATAATCTTATTTACTCCCCCGATTCCAATTCCAAGACCTGTGGCGAATAACACCACGGCCAGAATAATAGCTGCCACGCATTCCAGGCGGTCGTGCCCGTACTGGTGGTCTTCATCAGACTGGCGGCTGGCAATGTTGACTCCCAGAATGACTACAATGGTGCTGAACACATCTGAGGCAGAATGCACAGCGTCTGAGATCATAGCACCGGAATGTCCCACAATACCCGCGATCAGTTTAAACAGGGACAAAATCACATTCCAGGCAATGCTCACCGCCGATACCCGCATAGCCGTCTTTCTGTTTTGTTCCTCCGGTGTAGATGCTTCGTTTTGCTTTTTCATACCTTATTCCTTTCTTTTTCATACAATTTAATTGTATGCAACATGAATTCCGGCAAAATAAAAAGCATCTGCGAGACAATATTCGTACTGTCCCGCAGATGTTTATTTTCATCTGCTGCCGCATTCTGCGACCCGGCATGCCAAATTTCCGCTGCCTGCTCAGCCATATTCATTTTGCACAAACAATCTAAGTTTCTGTTATTTTATGTGAAACAACGGGATTTGTCAATGTTTTCCTTTGCTTTTTCTAAAAATTTTCTCCGGAGTCCTGAATAACCAGGCCTAACCGCTTTGCCAGACCCAACGCCTGAAATGTATTCACCACCGCGCCTTCCAGTTCTCCCCTTTCATCAGACAATACAATCCCCTCAATAGAGCTCTTTGTAAAATCCTGGTCTTTCAGCACGGTTTTGAAAAAGTTCGCCTCACGAAAACAGACTTGTTCCCACACCGTGTTGGACATTCTGCATTTGCTGAACCCCGCCTTTGAAAAATCGGTATTCTGTCCCTTGACAGAACTGAATCTTGCTGCGTCAAACACCGCTTCTCCCATATCGCAGTCCTGAAACTGCACATGGTACAGACTGCTTCCGTAAAAATCTGCGCCCCGACCCTTGCAGGACTCAAAGATACAGGATTTAAAGTTTGCATCGCAGAAACTGGAATGGCAAAAGCTGCAGTTGACAAACTTTACATCCTGAAAGAAAGCTTTGTGAAAATCACAGCCCTCAAACCGACAGTTTTGAAACACCGTCTGCCAAAAAGACATTCCGCTGCCGTCAAATTTTGTCAGATATACTTTTTCGATTTTTCTCCTTACAACTTCCGTTTCCTGTTCCTTGGCCTCTTCCAGAAATTCCTTTCCCAGTTTTACCGGAAACAATTCTTTCGGGAGAGAGGGTTCTTTCAATCCTCTTTTCTTCATTTTCCTATCCTCGCTAAACCAACGCTGCCCGTTTCCACTTTCCTCTTGCGTATCGAATGGTAAAGCTTACCGCGCGGAACAGCCAGTCTATGGTCATGGCCACCCACACGCCGAACACGCCCCAGTGCAGATACACACCCAGAACAACGCTGAAACCAATGCGGAAAATCCACATAGAAATAATCGATAAAATCATGGCAAACTTCACATCAGCCGCAGCCCTTAAGGTATTTGGCAGAGAGAAAGACAAGGGCCATATGGTAACCACACAGGCAGAATGGTAAATCAGAATCCAATACGCGTATTCACTGGCTTCTGCCGACAACCCATATATTTTAATAATAAACGGAATGGCCAGCACAACCAGAATATTCATGGCGGCCAAAGCCGCATACGCTGTCTTCATCAGTTTTTTCGTATAATAATGCACCTGTTCAAAATCTCCCGCTCCTACGCACTGAGCCGTCACAGTCAGCATGGCAAAACCGATGGACATACCCGGCAGCACTGCAAAAGTCGCCACATTGTTTGACACCGCATTTGCCGCAATGGAGGCCGTTCCGAATCCCGTTACAATACTCAGCACCAAAATTTTCCCCAGTTGGAACATACTGTTTTCCAGACCGTTTGGAATCCCGATATAGAGAATCTTCTTCAGCAGGCTGATATCTGTCTTAAAAGAAAACGGATGATAAATATGCAGCACATGTTTCTGATTATTCAAAAGCACTAACATCACGACACAGGCCACAGTTCTGGAAACCAGAGTGGGGATGGCAACGCCTTCCACGCCTCTGTGAAAACCGAAAATCAAAAGAGCATTGCCGCAGATATTAATGGCATTCATCAGAAAGGATGTTTTCATAGCCACGGCTGAATTTCCCATAGCCCGGAAAACAGACGCCCCTGCATTATAAAGAGCGGTCATGGGAATAGAGGCAAAGACAATCATCAGATACACATTGCAGTTATACATGACATCCGCATCGATTTTGCCAAACACTACATGTGTGATAAAGTCCCGTCCCAGATAACACACCAGCATCACGCCCAGAGAGGCTTTTAAGGTAAACGAAAGAAGCTGATTTGTCGCTTTACAGGCCATTTCTTCCCGCTTCTTCCCCAAAAACTGCCCGGCAATCACCGCGCCTCCGGTTGCAAGAGCCGTGAAAATATTCAGAATCAGCACCATGACCGTGTCAATGAGAGAAACTCCCGATACAGCCGCCTCTCCCACGCTGGCTACCATAATAGAATCTGCCAGTCCCACAAATGCCTGCAGAAACTGGTCAATAATCAACGGTACAATCAACTTCCGCAAATCAGCATTCGAAAAAAAACGGTTTTTTGTTTCCATAAGAAAACTCCTTTATTGCTGTAATACTTTGCTACAGGTTATTATACTCTCCCTGTTTTCCGGATACAAGTGCTTGTTTTCTTCTATTTTTTCTCTGCCGTAATTGCAGCAAACTTCGCCCCTGTTACCTCTGCCAATTTCTGGGGAGACAGTTTCAGAGTGGTTCCAATCCTTCCTCCGCTTACATAGATTTCTCTAAATTCCTGTGCGCTCTCATGAATCACGGTAGGAAACTGCTTTTTCATGCCCAGAGGGCTGCAGCCGCCCCGGATATAACCCGTCACTTTGTTAATGTCTTTCACATGAATCATTTCTACGGATTTTTCCCCCACTGTCTTTGCTGCTGTTTTAAAGTCCACTTCCTCGGCAATGGGAATCACCAGCACATAATATTCCCGGCTTTTCCCCTGCACCACCAGCGTTTTGAAAGACTGTTCCACCGGCGCCCCTGTCTTCCGGGCTGTGTGCAGACCGTCGATAAATTCATCACATTCATACTGCAGCACTTCATAGGGAATTTTATTTTTATCCAGAATCCGCATGGCATTTGTCTTAATTTCTTTTTCTTTGTGCTTGCCCATTTTTCTTCCTCCTGCCTATAAATTCAGTTTTTTCATAAAGTTTCTGTACAGCACACAGCCTGCCGCGGCAGCAATCAATTCTGCCACAGGGAAAGTCAGCCACACGCCGTAAAGTCCCAGCGTCCCAGACAGCACTATGGACAAAGGAATAATGATTACAAGCTGCCGCAAAAGGGAGACCGCCAAAGACTGTACCCCTTTTCCAAGAGCTTCAAAAGCCCCGGACAGGACGCAGCCCACTGTGGAAATCAGAAATCCTGCTGCGATGATACGCAGCATGGGAACACCGATTTTCATCATTTCTCCATTGGCGTCAAACAGCCTCATAATCACCTGTGGAAAGACCAGAAACAGCACGGTTCCCATGGCCATAATGACCCCCGTAGCCTCCAGGCTGGCCTTTAACGTCTCTTTCATTCTCTTACGGTTTTTGGCCCCGTAATTATAGCTCATAATGGGACGCATACCCTGTATGACCCCATTAGCCGGCATGTACACAAAGGTCTGGATTTTAATATACAGGCCGAACACTGCAATCGCCGTGGCGGAAAAAGCCGCCAGCACGGAATTTAACGCCGCAACCAACAGGGACGGCAGGGACATCATAATAGCCGAGGGAATTCCCACGGTATAAATTTTCCACAGCATGGTTTTGTCCGGACGGAAGCCTTTCAGGCAAATGGGAATTGCTCTGCATTTCTTCACAAAAAAAATCATGGACAAAATCCCTGCCAGAATCTGAGAGGCCACGGTGGCAATCGCCGCCCCCTGCACGCCCATGGCAGGCAGGCCAAACCAGCCGAAGATGAGAATGGGGTCTAAAATAATATTAAAAATGGCTCCTACTCCCTGGAAAATCATAGGCAGAATCATACTGCCTGTGGCCTGAAACAGTTTTTCCGAATACAGATGATACATGCTGCCTATGCTGAAGCACAGCACAATCCGGGTATATTCACAACTCATCTTATAAATCTGCGGATCATCGGTAAAGCCCCGCAGGAAAGGTCCTGTCAAAAACAGGCCCATGAGCACAAACAGCAGCCAGTGTATGCCGCAGCATATAAATCCATGGGCTGCCGCAGATTTTACTTCTTTTTCGTCTTTTGCCCCCAATGCTCTGGCCGCACAGGCATTTAAGCCGATTCCAAAACCGCAGGACACCGCAATAATCAAATTTTGCAGCGGAAAGGCTATGGACACGGCTGTCAAAGCGTCCTCGCTGACCCTTGCCACATACATACTGTCCACAATATTATATAAAGCCTGTATCAGCATGGAAATCATAGGCGGCACAGACATGGAAATCAAAAGGGGCATGACCTTTTTCGTTCCCATTGCGTTTTCTGTCTTCTCCATTTCTCCTACCTCTTCTTTTTATTTTCGTACTTTATACAGGATAGCTATTGAAAGAAAATTTGTCAATCCGCATAATTTGCCTCTTTTGTGCCAGACTATAAAAAGCACAGAAATTTTTACGATTTTCAGGAGGTATTGCCATGGAAAAAGAAAAGAAAAATGCGGCTAAAAACATAGCCGCAGATGACAAATATCATGTAGAGTCCACTTCCGCCCATGACCTGGACGGCTGTGCCACCACAGAAGCCACAGGTATGATTCCCACACCGCCCCAGTCGCAGGGGGAATTAAATTCTTATAAAGCAATTCTGCCTTTTTCTCCGGACTGCTATGTAGAAAAAGATAAAAAATAATTGCTTCCGTTCCCCTGCATTAGCAGTTAGTTGTTCGTATCTCCATCCTCTGCATTCGTTCCAGTACTGCTGTCATTATCGCTGCTGTCGCTACTGTCGCTGTCACTACTGTCGTTGTCACTACTATCGCTGTCGCTGCTGCTGTCACTACTGTTGCTGTCCCCAGAGTTTCCGCTGTCAGAGTCCCCGTCCCCGGACAGACTGCTTCCTGTGGTAATTTCTCCGATTTCCTGCGCTGCAGACTTCAAAGCTGACAGACTGAAGGTTTCCTCTGAATTTTCCTCATGAATACCGTGGGTTTTTGCCAACGCTTCCGTGTAATCAGACAGTTCATACACACCTGCCTCCGTATAATCGGAATTGTAATGCATAACTACAGGAATCAGGCTGTAATCCTCAATCGTCACCTCTCCTGTCTTTGCGTCTTTCTTTAAAGTAAAGTCTGCCAGACCTCCCAGCAGATTTTCTAAAGAAGACTGATTGCTGACAAAGTTTCCAAGAGAATAGTAAACCAGCATGTTCTTTCCGTCCGGTCTTTTTTTCAGTTCATATCCCTTCAGAATATGAGGGTGAGAACAAATCACCACGTCTGCCCCCTGCTCAGCCAGAAAATCAATACGGTTCTGCAGTTTCTCATCCGGCTCTGAGGAATCGGATTTTCCTCCGTGCAGGTAAACAATGGTGACATCTGCTTCTTCTTTTGCCTTCTTTAAATCCGATTTGATATTCTTTTCGGAATAAGTATCTACCATATAAGATTCGTCTTCCGGTATGCTGTGGTTTTCGCTGAGCATACAGCTGTAATTCATCACAGCTACCTTGAAGTTTTTCTTCTCAATAGCCTGATAACGCTCTTCTTCCTTGCTGTGAATGCCCAAAAGGGAAACTTTTGGATAATTTTTATTCCAGAAAGAAACGGAAGTCGCAATGCCGTCCTCCTGTTGGTCAAAGGCATGCTCCGTAGCCTGTGTCACAATATCAAATCCTGCATTTGCCAGTGCGTCTCCCACTTCCTCAGGAGTGGCGAAATCAGGATACCCTGCAGCTTTATCATGGTCTTTCTCCAAAGGCGTTTCCTGATTCACAGAGGCCAAATCCGCATCCTTAATGACCTTTTTTATATTTTCATACAGGAAATCAAAGTTCCAGTCATTCTCCTTTCCTGCGTTAATCAGTGCATCGTGAATCAGATTATCCCCTGCAGCTACCATATGCAGGGTATTATTCTCTTCTTCTGCCTTTGCTTTCGCCTCTGTCTCTTTCTGCTTCTCCTGGGCTGCTTTGGCTTTTTTCTCTTCTATTTTTCCGTGTATGGCAAAGGCGGCTGCCCCTATGACCAAAATAGCCAGGCCAGCTCCTGCCATCATCATCTTCTGGCGTCTGATTTGCTGCTGGCGTCTCTTTCTGGCTATCGCAATCCTTCTGCGCCTCTCCAGTTCCAGCCTTCTTTCCTCTTCCTCCCGCTGCTCTCTTCTCGTACGACGTTCGCTCATAGTTCTATCCTTTCTGTAATTCTTCCTGCCAATTTATACATCTTTATTATTTTTTAATTTGCAATTCTATAAAAACAGTTGTATCATAGCTTGCGTACTAAAATTGTGAACAATTTATTGCTCATTTATTAACTACAATACCCATAATAATATGAAAGTGAAGATTATGTCAACGAAATCAAGAAATTATTTTTTAGACAACTACAAAGCATTGCTGATTCTGCTTGTAGTCATGGGACACTTTATTGAGCCCTGTCACACAAACAACCCTGTTTTAGAATCCTTAAAGTGGATTATTTTTTCTTTCCACATGCCTGCCTTTATTTTTATTTCAGGCTTCTTCTCCAAAAGAGCCATGAGCCTTGAAAAACTGATTCAAAAGCTGGTGATTCCTTATTTTGTCTACGAACTTCTGTATTATTTCCTGTACGTTTTCGTGATACATAAGGAAACCGGGCTGTACCTGAATCGCCCCAAATTTTCTCTGTGGTATCTGATGGCGCTGTTTTTCTGGAGAATCATTACTCCTTATTTTCAGAAAATCCCTGGAAATATGGCTATCGCCTTTACGGCAGGATTGCTCATTGGCTACACCCAGCTTGGCAACTTTTTCAGTATTCCGAGAACCCTGTTTTTTTACCCGTTTTTCCTGGCAGGCTACTATTTTCAGGAAGACTGGTTTGAAATCCTGCGCCGTCACTGGAAAGCTTTTACCCTCAGCCTGACAGCCTTTGTGTGCTTTTTCCTCGGCACTGCATTCCTGACAGGTACAGAACTGACCACCTTTATTTTCTACGGACGCTATTCCTACGAAGATATGGATATGCCGGGAATGGAAGGTCTGCTGGTACGGGCAGGCTGCTATGTGATTTCTTTCCTGATGTTTTTTGCCCTGTCTGCTGTCATTCCCAGAAAGCGGTACTTTTTCTCCGTGCTGGGCGTGCGCACCATGCCCATTTACCTGTTTCACGGACTGCTTTACAGCGTTTTAAAGGCAACTCCTCTGCTGGAAAATGTAGACACCTATACCGAAACCGTTCTGCTTTTGAGTTCCTGTGTGGGAATTACCTTCCTGCTGGCCTGTGACCGCCCCAATCGGTTTGTAAACCGTATCTCTTCCTTTCCGGTGCGTCTGCCGAAGCTGCCAAAGCTGCCCGGACCTCCTGCACTGCGGGGCGGACAACTCCCCTTTTTCCGCTCTAAAGGCAGAATGGCACGTTAGAACCGCTCCTTTCTTCTGCAATATTATTCTTATGAAAAAGACTGTCGCTTTAAGCTGCAATTAGGAGAACTGAACTCCCCATCTGCACTTAAGGCGACAGCCTTTTTCTTATTCCTGATAATCCGTGTTTCACCTCTGCGGTTTCAGTTCCGCAAAATAATCCCTGGTTTCCTTTATGACTACAGAGCTCAGTCCCAAAAGTCCTATCAGATTCGGGAAGGCCATACAGGCATTGGTGATATCTGCCAACAGCCAGATAGGCTGCAGTTCCAGATAAGGCGCAGCCGCCACACAGGCAATGTAAAGCACCTTGTATACAAAAATCCACTTCACACTTTTGCACAGGTAAACCAGACATCTTTCCCCATAATAACACCAACTGATAATCGTGGTAAAGGCAAAGAAAATCAATCCGATGGAAACCATATACATTCCCAGATTCCCCGGAAGACCCGAATTATACGCTGCATTGGACAGTTTCCCGCCGTCCAGTCCCGGAACGTCCAGGTAACCGGAAGTGATAACCACAATTCCCGTCATGGTACAGATAACAATCGTTGTAAAAAACACGCTGGTCATGGAAACCAGCCCCTGGCGCACACAGGATTTGGTTTTGGCCGCTGCCACTACAATGGGGGAACTTCCAAGTCCCGCCTCGTTGGTGTACACACCTCTGGCAACGCCTGTCCGCATGGCAGTCATGACTGAAATAAATACTGTTCCTGCCGCCCCGCCCACTGCTGCATGAGGGGTAAAGGCAGAAGTTACAATGAGTTTCAGGGTCTCCGGAATCTGCTGTGCATGAAGAATCAGAATCAGCAGAGAACCCAGCACATAAAACATAGCCATGAAAGGCACAATCAATTCTGCCGCACTGGAAATGGATTTGATTCCTCCCAGCACCACGCAGCCTACCGCCACAGCCACCACCACACCGATGAGCCACACTGGCAGCCCGAAGGCTTCACTGGTGGATTCTGTAATGGCATTGACCTGGGGAAAGGTTCCACAGCCCAGCATGGCCGTCATAATCCCGAAGAAGGCAAACAGCTTTGCCAGCCATTTCCATTTCTCTCCCATACCGTTTTGTATGTAATACATAGGGCCGCCGCAAATCTGCCCGTTCTCATCCACGGAACGGTATTTTACCGCCAGAAGGCCTTCTGCGTACTTGGTAGCCATCCCCAGAAAAGCAGACACCCACATCCAGAAAAGAGCGCCCGGTCCGCCTGCCCGCAAAGCTGTAGCCACACCCACAATACTTCCTGTACCAATGGTAGCGGCCAGAGCAGTACACAGGGAAGCAAACGCCGACACATCCCCCTCTCCCTCTTCTTTTTGAAAAATATACTTAATAGCCAGACCCAATTTTGTAATCTGGAGACCTTTCAGTCTTATGGTAAAATACAACCCCGTTGCCAGAAGCAAAAGCAACGTAGGCGGTCCCCATACCACGGTCTGTATCTTTTCTAAAACAGGCAGCAAACGATTCATTTTCACACCTCTTCTCAGCCGATTCCCTTATAAACCAGTCCCAGAATAAATACAACTACAGCCAAAGGCACATAAATATATTTTGCCACTGGTTTAAAAAGCCCCGGAAGTCTCTTTTCTCTTCCCGTTTCCAGTTCCTCTTTGATTCTGTCAAAGCCCAGGATATAGTAGATAGAAACCGCACCCAGCACAGCGCCAAAAGGAACCACAATAATGGTAATAAAGTCCATCCAGTGCCCCACTCTTGCCTCTTCTTCCAGGAACAGACCTACCAGCAGAGTCAGACCGCCGCACAGCAGTACTGCATGATTTCTCTTCATCTGGAATTTATTCTGCCAGCTTTCAATCACTGCCTCAAACATATTAATAAGAGAGGTAATTCCTGCAAAACATACGGAAAGGAAAAACATCACGGAAAACAACCTTCCCATAGGCATCTGCTTGAAAATGTTCGGAATGGTTATAAACATCAGAGATGGCCCTGAAGACGGCTCGATTCCGAAAGCAAAAACTGCCGGCATAATGGCCAGCGCGGACAGCATGGCTGCAATGCTATCAAAAAATACCGTCTGAAGAGAAGCCTTTGGAATATCCTCCTTCTTACTCAGATAAGAGCCGTACACAATCATTCCCGAACCGGTAATGGATAAGGAAAAGAACGCCTGTCCCATGGCCATCACCCAGGTATCCATATTCGCCAGCGCTTCCCATTTTGGAACAAAGAGAAATTCGTATCCTTCCTTTGCTCCCGGCAGGAAAAATACACGAACTGCCAGAACTGCAAAAAGCAGGAAAAACAAAGGCATGAGAATCTTATTTGCTTTCTCAATCAGGGGCGCTGCTCCAAACACCAGAAGCAGAACCGTAAGGGCAATGACCAGAATGTGCCAGGGAACGTTCCCCATCATTGCCGTCACTTCTCCAAAGTATTCTGCAGAGTCTCTTTCCATAACCGTATTCGTCACAGAACCGGCTAAAAATCTCAGAACCCATCCAATAATAACAGAATAGCCGATAGCAATGCCCAGAGAGCCAAGAAGGGGAATCCATCCTATGATTTTTCCTATTTTTTTCTTATGAATAGCAGACCAGCAATGCTCGTAAGCCCCCAGTGTTCCCGTTCCTGCCCTTCTTCCAATGGCAAATTCTGCGGAAAGTCCCACAAAGCCAAAAAGACAAGTAAACAAAATATATGGTATCAAAAAGGCCGCCCCGCCGTATTCGCCCAGACGATAGGGGAACATCCAGATATTTCCCAGTCCTACCGCAGAGCCTACACAGGCAAGCACAAACCCTAAAGAGTTGGTAAAACTCCCGTTTTTATGCGTATGCATCTATTTTTACCTCCTGCTGCGTTAAATTTTAAAACTATGCCTCTTCAATGTAACAAAGAACCCTGGGAAAGTCAACCAAAACCCTTGGACTTTCTGACGTTTTTTTTGCAGATTTGTGGTATATTTATGTTTGATATATTTACACAGGAGAGATACTTATGGATACTTTTATTTTTATCCTGGAAATCATAGGAACCATCGCCTTTGCATCATCCGGCGCTATGATTGCCATTGAGAAAAAAATGGATATTTTCGGAGTCAATATTCTGGGTGCCACCACTGCGGTTGGGGGCGGTATTATGCGTGATGTAATTTTAGGGGTCACGCCTCCCACGGCCTTTGCCAAACCGGTCTATATCCTGTTTGCGGCTCTGACCTCCACCCTGCTTTTTGCCATTGTATACACCACTCCGGACATTCTGCATTCTAAAATAAAGAATAAAATCTATGATAAAATCATGCTCTGGTGCGATACTGTGGGGCTTGGCATCTTTACGGTACTGGGTATTCAGACAGCTTCCCGGCTGGTGACAGAAGACAACCCTTTCTTCTTTATTTTCATCGGTGTGCTCACCGGTGTAGGCGGCGGCGTGGTGCGTGACATTATGGCTGGGGAGACCCCTTATATTCTGGTGCGGGAAATCTATGCCAGCGCCTCCATTGCAGGTGGCATTGTCTATATAGCGTGCCGAAATTCTGTAGGCGAGGCCTCCGGCATGCTTCTGGGTCTTTGTGTCACCGTGGTTGTCCGGGCTCTGGCCACACATTTTCACTGGAATCTCCTGCGGATTCATTGACGTACCGCAAAAAAGTGCTATACTTAATAGAAAATGTGTGAAGGAGATGTTAAGCCATGAGCAAAATTGATGAAGTCAGAAAAGCAATGGTCACTGCCATGAAAGCAGGTGACAAAGAACGGAAAGAATCTCTGTCCATGCTGCTGTCCGCTCTGAAAAACAAAGCCATTGACAAGCGCGAAGATTTGACAGAAGCAGAAGAAAACGAAGTGGTTTTAAAAGAAATCAAACAGACAAAAGAAACTCTGGAACTGACCCCGGAGGACAGAACAGACCTGATAGAAGAATGTACCAAACGAATTGCCGTATATGAAGAATTCGCCCCGAAAATGCTGAATGAGGACGAAATCAAAGAAGTGATTCAGGGTGTGCTTACAGAACTGGAAATCACAGTTCCTACAGGCAAAGACAAAGGCCGCATTATGAAAGTACTCATGCCTAAGGTAAAAGGCATTGCCGATGGAAAACTGGTCAATCAGGTGCTGGCTTCCATGCTGCAGTAAACCCTCTCTGTTTTTAAATGAGGCTGCCGCACTTTATGCGGCAGCCTCATTTCTTCTAATCTAAAATTTGCCCTTCTGTGGAAATAGTCACCACCTGCCAGGGAAGGAATTTTCCGCTGTTTTGAAGCGCTTTCTTTACCGCCATCTCCAGACCTCCGCAGCAAGGCACCTCCATACGAAGAATGGTTACACTTCTGATGTCATTGTTTTTTATAATTTCTGTCAGCTTTTCGCTGTAATCTGCCCCGTCCAGTTTCGGACACCCGATAAGGGTAATTTTTCCTTTCATAAAGTCCCTGTGAAAATCAGCATAGGTATAAGCCGTACAATCTGCTGCAATCAGCAGCTTTGCTTTGTGAAAATACGGCGCATTTACCGGCACCAGCTTTATCTGACAGGGCCACTGTCTAAGCCGGGATATCCCTGCCTCATCATAAGGCGCTGCTTCCCGCTCCACAAAGGTAATTGCACCTGTAGGACACTGAGGCAGGCAATCTCCCAGTCCGTCACAGTAATCCTCCCGCAAAAGTCTGGCTTTCCCGTCTACCATACCAATAGCACCCTCGTGGCAGGCTGAAGCACAGAGTCCGCAGCCGTTACATTTCTCTTCCTGTATTTCAATAATTTTCCGAATCATCTTGTACCTCCCTTGCTTTTGTGTCCTTATCATACTATAATGCAGACAGCAATTCAGTGGTTAAAACCACGGAAAGGAAGACTTATGGAAATTTTTCAAATTCCTATCTTTCATAAAATCAATAAAGAAGAACTGGATTTACTAAGACAACAGGGCTGTATGCGCCAGCAGCAATTTCTTAAAAATACCACTATTTTTCACATGGGGGATACCATTTCGGAACTGGGCATTGTCCTGTCCGGAAGCGTGGTGGTAGAGAATACGGATTTGTGGGGAAATCGGAGCATTTTAAGTCATATTTCCCAGGGACAGGTCTTTGCGGAAACTTATGCCCTCTGCGGAGAACCCATGATGGTATCTGCCATAACAGCTGAACCTTCGGAAATTCTGTTTTTAGACCTGGAACGCCTGCAGTATCTTTCGCCAAAGGCAGCGTCCTGCCGTTCTGTCATTATGCAGAATCTGCTGCGGATTTCCGTGCAGAAAAACCTGATTCTCTCCAACCGAATTTTCTGCACCACCCCAAAAACCATCCGGGAGCGCCTTCTGATTTATCTCACGGGACAGGCTGTCCGTACAGGCAGCACAGCTTTTGAAATCCCTTTTGACCGTCAGGGTATGGCCGACTATCTCAATCTGGACCGCAGTGCGCTTTCCAAAGAACTGGGAAAAATGCGAAAAGAAGGTATTCTGGATTTTCATAAAAACAAATTTACCCTTTATCAGAAACTGGACTAAAAAAGTTCTAAGTCAGCAACCACCAGTTCAACTGGTGGTTTGATATTAGCCCTCAAAAGGGCTTTATTACTGCTCGCCCCGAAGGGCGGTGTCGCAAGCACGTTTACTGGTCCGCTATAAAGCG
>NZ_JBBEWO010000029.1:0-27811 GCF_038739805.1 Blautia acetica
TTCATCTGACAGAGGAAGATATGTTTTTCTCATAGTGTTCATCCTTTCTTAGATAACACTATTTTACCATACATTATCCTCAAAATATATAGTAGAGATTTAATTTATTCTATACTAGTGTGCATACATGGAATAACGCAACAACATTTAAATACATCTCATGTTCTTATTAATCGACGCCAGATTTGTTGGAAAGTGAAGAAAACACAGAATTTAAATACATCTCATGTTCTTATTAATCATCTTTTGGTTTTTCATTAAACCATTTAGGTTCTGCATTTAAATACATCTCATGTTCTTATTAATCAATAATGTGTATGTTTTCTTATTTAAAGAAGACTATTTAAATACATCTCATGTTCTTATTAATCTGCCATGGGTCTAATATATCACGCAACAATGCTTCATTTAAATACATCTCATGTTCTTATTAATCTTTTGCAGGAACTTGAACTTTTCCACCTATTCCTGCATATTTAAATACATCTCATGTTCTTATTAATCCCACGTTTTTACGCATTTTTTTATTTATATCTTATCTCATTTCCCTTGATTTTTCAACATTTCTTCACTTTTTTACCAGCCGTCATCCGCTTTCCCACATTTCTGTTATTTTTCTCTTTTTCCCCAGGTTTTATGGGATGTTTCCCGTTTTTCCTATATATGCCGCCTGGTAAATCATAAAATTAAAGTCTCTCCATTTTCCACATCTCCACTTCCTAAAACCTCCTCTCCAAATACACTGTTGTTCATCAATTTAATAATGCACACAAAATCTTCCTGCTCATCAATCACTTTCTTTAAGTCCTTTCGAAGCATAATTAATTTAGCGGGTGTCATTTCTCCACGAAAAACCGACTTTTGAAAATGCGACAAATATTTTTTGCATACTTTAAACACCTTTTGTACTCGTTTTTCTCCCACATCATAAAATACAAACGCATAGTTATAGTTTATCTTTTTCGCCATCTAATACCCTTCCTTCAAACTAAACGGAACGAACTCTTTATCTTCCATAATTTCCTTAATCAGCTTATAGCAATCCAGCTTTATTGCAGTCCGGTATGTAACTTTTCTTTTTAAAACTGGATGTTGGAATACGGATTCCAACCGACCTTCAAAGGCTTCTATAAATACTTTTCTCCCTTCCTCATTGAGCAGACAATAATTGACTTTCTTTTCAAAATGTTTACTGACTTGTATTTTCCGATTATTTACTAAGTCAAAAATAGTGCGATATACAATCACCGGCTTAAACACCTCGCTTATATCTAAACTCAGCGAAAATCTTCCTTCTGACGGTTCATGCAAAAAACTAATACGCTGGTCTAAATGCGTCCTAAAAATTGCAGAAATTGTCTTTGTGTAAAGAAGTGTGTTCCCAAAGGAAATCATTGCGTTTATAGGATTATCCGGTGGTCTCTTTACTCGTTTATTCATAATGAAATCTTCGGGGAGAAAATATTTGAAGCAGCCGTAAAATCTCATCCACAATTCACCTTCTGCTGACATTAACACTTTAATATTGTCTGCGTCTTTCACATCTTGATAGAATTCTTTTTTAATCCAGTCAATGGTTGGCTTTACATCCTTTTTCTCGTGTTTGTAATAGTGGTATAGAACCTCGTATATATTAATTCCAATCCCTCTTACAATTGCTTTTGCAACTCTTAATCTGTCATTTTCAAATTTCTGTACTTGTTTCACCAATAATTTGCCACTCATATATTGGTCTTTTGGATAAAAGGTTCCACTATATCCCCCATAATAATTAAAAAAGTGAACCACCACATGATTTTGCCCCAAAAAATCAAGCAGCTTGCTATTCATACTCACCTCATTCAAACAATAAATTTCTTTTGTATTCTCAATAGGAATATAAACATTTTTTCCATCTTTCCGAAAACACAAAGAATTATCTTTTCGTGTCAGTTCTCCCATAGAAGAAATATACCTTGTACTTCCCATACTCTCCCTCCATTAAATATAGCAATATTCATAATATGCACATTTTTTACACTTTGGTTTATTCAATACTGGGGGAATTTCTTCCTGCATTAACAATTGTTCGATTTCCTGTATATACTGCTGTAGCTTTTTTTCCATATCTTCTGTCAATTCTATGACTACCGTTTTTTTATTTCCTTTATTCTTTTCTACAAATTCCAGCTTTCCTTTTCTGTCTATCCCCTTGTCTTTTAACACTTTCAAGTAAAAAACAAGCTGCCATTTTGAAGCTTCTATATCCGCATCTGATTTTTTCACTTCCGTTAAATATTCTGTTGTCAGTTTATCCAACCGGATATTTTCAATGGCAATCTCCGTATTAGACTGCTCGGCTCGTTCCTCGTGGATGGCTTTTCCTATTTTTACTTCTTCACTGTTATCCTCCATATTCATCCGGTTTCCAAATAGATAGCATTGTCTCTTACAGTGAAAATAATAATTCATCAATGTCCCATTTACATTCACAGTATCACCTGCTTTCTATATAAAGTCCACAAACTCTCCGATTTCGCCTTGAAGCTTTTGTCGGTTTAATTTCCCATCTTCAAAGTATTTTTCACCATCTTCTATATAAAAAATCTCACCTACCTTATCATTATATATCAAGTTTGGATTGCGCTTAATCTGATATATAAAACCGTTCATTTTACTTGTAATTTCAGACAGCTTCACTCGTTTTTCCGCATAGTCCATAGCAAAATCTCCTAAGAGATGCACATACTCCTGCCAGAGTTTTTCGCCGTCCAACTCACCTTCTGATACATCTGTAATTTTTCTTGCAAGATATACAGACATACTCCACTTATCTTCTTCTATTAACTGCATTCTGGTTTTAACTTTAGACCAGTTTAATGTTCCAACACAGTCTTTGAAAAACACATCCAATCCTCTATCATCCGAAGAGTCATTTCTGTTTCGCTTTAAAACATCCAGGATTTTTTCATAATACAATGGAAATTTCTTCAATAATAATATGTCTTTCATCTCGTTATCTTCCAGCGTAAAACGCTTTTCTACTCGAATATCTCCATCTCTGTATATGTTTTTTCCTTCATCTAATTTAAAGAAATAAACCTCCCCATCCCGCAAACAGGAACGATTAATTCTTCCCATAAACTGTTCCTCGCTGTCTAATTTGGATATATTTTTATATCCGATATCCATATCAATATCTACCCCGGCTTCGATTACCTGCGTTGCAACTAAAATAATTCCATTGGTATTTGTCTTTATGTTATCTAAAATTCGGCTTCTCTCCATTAAGCTGTCATCACCGGACATATATTCCACATCACATGCAAGGGCCGGATTTTCTTTTAGACTTTTAAAAAACTGGTATGCGGATTCTTTTTTTATAAATTCAACCAGAACTTTTTTCCCATGAACCGCTTTGGCCAAAATATGCTGCATTAAATCTTCTTGTATATTGTCAGATGCCAGCAATTCATAAAACACCTTTACACGTTCTTTAAAACATGGGTGTGAAAAATATTTATCCCTGTCCTTCATCAACTCTACCGCTTTGTATGCACTGCCTGATAAAATATCTAAATTAGGGAGTGTTGCTGACATAATCACAATTTTCATATTTAATAAGTATGAGAATTCTTTCAAAAAACAAATAATTTCACCCCATATTTGATTCTTATAACTTTGAATTTCATCTAAAACAACAACGCTGTTCATGAGTTGATGAAAGCCAAATACTGACTCTTTTGTATCCCCAAACATTGTATCAAACAAGCTGACGTGTGTACTGAGAATCATGGGATAATTCAAAAACTGCCTGTCCAGCAGTGCCTTCTGGTAATAAAATGTCTGCTCTGTTTCTTCTTCTTTCTCTTTTTCCTTCTGTGACATTTTGATTGGAGTCAAAGAATTTACAACTGCAATTTGGTCCAAAATCTCTTTACTTCCACCAAAAACTTTTTTAAGCGTCTCCATATTTTGCTCCACAAGCGTATTAAAAGGATAAATGTAATAAATTTTTTTAAGGTCTGCATGGTCTTTTATGAAGCGGAAACTGATATCCATTGCTGTGTTGCTCTTTCCACTACCTGTAGGAGCTTCCAGATAAAAGAGAGAACTTTCCTCATTTTCTTTTAAAATATTTTCTGCATCTGTCAACATTTCCGTCCTGAGTGCATTAATATTCTTTTCTCTTTTTAAATCTTCTGCTGTCTTTGGATATTGCTCTGTTTGATATTTTCTTATCCCTTTCATTAAACTTGTATTTTCATAAATATCTACCCACTTTTGAATTTCGTCTAAATTTCCATACTGCTGTATTTCCTTCTGTGTCATAAACTCTGCTGTAGCATAATAATCACTTGCTACCAAAAAAGAATACAACAATTTCACATATGTATAGAGTACTATATTTTTCTCTATGTTCCAGTCAGTATTATCTATAGCCTTTAAAATATTCAATAGTCTTTTCTCTGTTAATCCAAATTTTTTCTGATAAGCTTCACATTTCTCCTCTAAAAATACATCTATTACATCCTTTCCAGCTCCTTCCTTAAGAGAAGAAATAAACTCTTGAAAATTTTTAAGGTCACTATGATGTCGTTCAATTACATAAGCATGATAAATAATAAGTGGCCGAAGTTTCTCTTTATCCTCTTTTTCTTTTACTTTTTGTTTTAACTCTTCTACATAGTAATCAATATACATAATTGCCGAAATTAAAGAGTGCCTTTTTCCTATATGCCAAAACATATTATTTTTTGCAATTTGTTGATTATGCATTGCTTGTTTTTGAAAGTCAGGATTTATTTTCCCCATATCATGAAATAAAGAAATTCCTCTTATCATTTCCCTTAAAAACTGAATCCCCTCCATAGAAAGCTCACCAAACATTTGTCTGACAAAGCGTTCCAACATTTTATCCAATTGCTTCTCCCTGGCCAGTTCTTCAAAATACTTCATTGTGCAATCAATATGTTCTGTCAATAATTCCCGTCTCGTGATTTCTTTTTCTTTATCTTCTGCAACATGTGCATGATACTTTTCTATTTCTTTTATAAGCGTATATACTATTTCCAATTCTTTTCCCTCCGTTGCAAAAAGGAGACCTGTATGAATCTTTCAGGCCTCCTTTTTTGTCAAATTAATAAAATATAATTTTTTTTCCATCTCTCAGCTTATAAACATCTTTTCCCTTTACATTTACTGCTTCATCTGTATAAAGAAAAGTTTTAAGCCTATAAAGATTTGTAATTTCATCCAATGCAGCCGGAAGTGCCTCTTGGTATTGAAAGGAACCAAACAAATCCAGCTCATCTTTATCATCAAAGTCCAAATCCGCTATAGAAACAAATTCGTCAGGAGCAAGACAGTCCAGTCTTCCCACCTCAAATTCACACGTTTCTGTTTCTTCTATCATGACATTTTCAATGCTTGCGGGATGGTCATTCTTTCCAAGATATGGATAATACACACATCTTTTCCCGCAAATTGCCTCTTTTATCTTCTGTGCTTCTTCCGAATTTATCAACAGGCAGATTTCCCATTTTGGATTTTCCAGCCATTGCTCTTTTACAATCAGATTCCCTCCCTGTTCTTTTGAGGCATATCCTACGGAGTTATTAAATGTCTGGAATTTTTTTGCGATATATCCCTTTTGATTTCCAGGCAAAATAGAAATTTGTAGTTCTTGCAGTTTCTCATAAAACTCCGGAAAAGATTCTGTTAGCTGCTGCTGTTTTTTCTCACGCCCAATTCCTTTCATCTGAGAGTATCCGCCATAACCTAATATAGCCCCAAACATTCCCAACAGCGCTACTTTATGAATATTTCCATAAGTAAAATAGCAATATGTATTTACTTCTGGTTTTTTAAAAAAAGCATTTTTTCCACTCAAACGAAATCGCAGTATTTCCATCCATTACACCTCTTTTTGCGTGCGGATATCGTATTTTCTCATGTTTTCGGATACTCCCTTTAAGGTAGTTGTATGTGGATTATAATAAATATCTACTTTTTCAATATCTTCCCCAAGTTCTTCCAATAATTCCCCACACTGTATTTCAATCACGTTTTTATCCGTTTCCTTTTCAAAGCGAATATATTCCGACAGATTTGGTAAATAGGTATCTGCCTTTGTCTCAACAAACAAAGCAAATTCATTTTCGCATCCTACCTTTGAATTTGTTGCAAATGACGTAGCAGACACAAGTGATGTACGCCTGAAGTTCTGGTAATCTTCCTCTGTATATCCCTCTGTCACTCCTAATTCTATTAACTCTTTATATGCCATGGGATTAATAACAAAAGGATAAAAATAGTGTGCTTCATTACTCACAATTTTGGTTCCAAGTGTAGAGTTCTTAGCATCCTCGTCATTTTTCTTTGCTTTTTCATCTCTAAAGGGTGATAAAATCTGCTGTTCTTCCGGATGTGTATCTTCATATTTATTAAATCCCTGGCCAATCTGCACTGCTCCTGTAATTGAAATATTGCTTCCGGTCTCTGCAAAAGTTGCACCGAAATTTTTCACATCTATACAATTCATTAAATTTTTCAGAACAACGGTTACATCTTTTAAATCACTTGCCCCATACAAAATTTCATAGCGCTCTCTCAAGGAGTTTGGAATCAAAGATATTTCGCCTTTCTTTCCAGGATCTGATAGTTTCATAGATTTAATGTAGAGAACCTTTTTCCCCTCGTTGTCCCACATCTTTTTCATTGGATATTTTAAGGCTTTGTCACTTCCAAAGGTTGCTCCGTCACTGGTTGTCTTCGGAAATCCTGAAAAATCCGCATTCCAATTTGCCATAATAGATGAAATTCCTAATACACCGTATACTCTCTTATTCATAATGCTTTATCCTCCTTCATATAAATAATGTTATCATTTACATACCCGAACGTAACCAAATCCTGCTCTACTTTTCCACTTGGAACATATTCTTCTATCATGGAAAGTAATCGTCTTACACGCTTCATCCCAAATGGAATTGCATAATTATACTTTTTATATAACTGCCTGAGTTTCGTCTTAAGTACTTCATCTCTTTTCGCATTTAAAAATGGATTGATTAATGATTCATTTTTTGTTTTTGATTTACTTAAAGAAATCAAATACGCTGCCATCTGCCCCACTCCATAATAATACTCTTCGTCATCCTCAAACCAGGTTTCTTTTTCTTCCAAGACTTTTCTCTTTACATTTTCTACTAGCTCTTGTTTTCTTATCTCCATGTCCTCTTCTCCTTTCAAAAAATAATTTTCAAATGACCAACGCAGATTCAACTGCCATAGAGCCCTTTCCCGATATCCATTTAAAGCGGCGCCTTTTATTAAATCTAATGACACTTTTTCAAGAACTGTAAAGAATCCTTCGTCAATTCCTTTACGTACCCAGGCAAAAATTGCATCTCTTGACATAATAATACTATTTTTTAAGTTTTCATCTGTGATGTTAATTTCACTAACATCTATGTAGTAATTACTTTCAAGATATTTTGAGAAAAAAACTTCATGAATCAGCTTTCCAACCTGGGCCCGTGTATAATATCTTCCGTATTTATCCAAGTATTCAGGGTGCTTCGAATGCTGGCAGTGGCTTACATTAAAAAAATCAAACGATGGCTCAAGCTTTTGATGAAAACCCGGAATATTATCCTGATTTTGTATTTCCAGTTCCTTGCCTTTTTTAATTCTTAAATAATATCCTGCTGTTACATCCTGCGGGTCTTCCTCCTGACGATAAGCCTTAATATTTCTTTTTACCGTGTCGATATATACATTGCATTTCCCACCCGAAGCTAAATTCATCATATAATCAAAGAACATTCTCTGCATCATAACGTCATTGCCATCAAGCAAATAGGACACCGGAATTTTCCTCGTCTTTGCAGCGAGATATGGCTTTTTTGCATTCATTCCCAGGTTATTGTCCGGAAGACCATAGACTTTATCTCCTATCTCCACATTATAATCATTATTATTATAAATATTGGGAAGCAAATATCTTCTTTCTTCTCTCTCGATATTTGTATGCTCTGTCTCAAAAAAGATTTTCAGATAATCTTTTTTACTAAAATCCACATTTTCCAAATGAAATATATGATTTTTAATCCACTGTTTATTTCTCTCCAACTCTTCTATTGGAACGCTTCCTTCTGACTCTTCAAAAAGTTCATATATGTTGCTCGCTTCTTTAGACTTTTTATACTTTTGTTCTAAAGGATTTTTCAGCACTTCATAATATCCGTCAATAATTGCTTCCGTTAATTTTTTTGTAAGAATACTATCTTTTTTTACAAAAAAGGAAAAATAGTTGTTGGAATGAATGACTTTTTTCCCATCCATTGGCTTATTCATAGATACCAGCTGGCTATGATAATCGTAAAAGCAGACTTCTTTTAAATCCGAATGATTACTTTCAATCTCTCTTGTTTTCTTATTCAGCTTAATCTCTATAGGCTCTTTCATATTCCCTTGCCCGTCAACAAAAATATAGGTCCCGTCTGCCGGTATGTAGGAATCTAAGATAATATCCTTCCCCTTCTGCCTTTCCTTAGCCAAAACTTCCCCAAATACTTCCAAACATTCTTTCAGCATAACTCTCACCCCCTTACAGCCAGCGATAATTCACAAATCCTGCTCCTCTGGCGTTCATTTCCTGGACACCTGTTCCAATCGCCATGTGTGCCAGCTTTTGAGCCGTGGGATGGTCCGAAATATGAATGCAGAACTTGTCCCCCAGTAACTTAATATTTTTATATTCCATTGCAATTGGCACTTTATTTGAAAATTCAATCATGGTATAGAATGGAAAATCTTCCTCTAATTTTTCATTTTCAAATTGATTCCATTTCTTTATTAAGTTTATTTTTAAACGTTCCCCAAATTCTGATAAACTCATATAATTCCGCCAATATCCACGACTGTCCTTTAGCACAGCCGTGGTTACAGTATAGAGACACTCTATATGTTTTTGTGGAATCATCCTTATTTCAGCCGTCAGCCCTTTTATCTCCTCCGTGTAAATATTTACACAAGTTTCACTAAAATAGCGGGCAAGATTCTTATCAATAGTCCGAGCTGTTATGACATATACCTGCCCTTTCTTATATATCTTTTCTTTTTCGACTGGATAGAAGAGATCATGACTATAGCCTTTGTATCGGTTTTCTTCATGAAATCTTGCCAGTTCTTCCTCTTCTAAAAAACCCTTGTCAAGAAAAGCGGCTATTTTTGTCTGTGCCTGATGTACCGGAATATCCTGAAGCAAAAAAATTTTAATTCTTATCTCGAATACGTTCATTCTTCTCCTCCTCATATATGTTTTTGAATCCGTTCTCTGTACTCGTTATAATAAATGTACCTCTTTTCTTATCTTTTGTCAATACTTTTTTATTTTATTTACTATTGATTTGTATATTGATATCAAACACTTATTTATTCTATTAGGTTATATAATAAAAGTCAGAGTACGATTTACGAGTTCAAGTAAAAAGAAGAAGCTGTATGTTAAACACAAGCTTCTTCTTTTCCTCTGTTTTATTTACATAGGGAGTTGTTTAAATCTTGTAAAATCTCTTCTATGACTTCTTCGGACTCTTCTAATTCCTCTGCGATTTCTGCTACACTTTTTCCCTTTTGTCTCTTTTTTTGTATCTGGTCACAAAGCATATTTCTTCTCCCCTTTGCAAGTCCTTCCCTATTCCCTTCTTCCCAGGCCTCTTCCCTCTCCTGCCTCATATGCTTTTCCTGGTCATACTCAAATATACTCATGTTCTTTGCCTCCGCTCGATTCTTCTCCAGAAATTCTTTCAATATCCCTTCCCTTATACACTCTTCTATAGCCCTCTCTACTGCCTCGGCCAGTTCCATTTCCTCCGCATATTTTCTCACTCTCGCCGTATATTCCGCGTATTCCCACAAGGTATGGCTCATTTTCATCAGCTCTTTGTTGTGCCCGCTGTTGACGTTCAGCATAACTGCCTTTAATTCCAGACGGCACTCTTCTTTTATGGTATACAAATCAGACAGTCTTAAGATTTTCCTGTCCGGCTGTTCCTCCAGACCATTGTAAAACACTATAAAACGCGGTGACGGCAGTTCTATAGGCTTCGTTCCATATAAATTGGAGTCCTTTGTCATAGACGAAAACAGATTCGCAATATACAGCAGAAACCGGAAGGGCAAATTCGGGCTGTAAGGGGACTGGTGCTCATACAAAGACAACCGGGCGTCTATGATAAAAGAAAGGTCGTTTTTCATTGCCATGTAAATGGCATTCTCCAGTGTATTAATCTCCAGCATTTCCGGGTCTGTGTAATGTTTCCCGCTGACTGCATTATAAAGTTCCAGTAAATGCTCTTTGTCCTGAAACAGCATGGCGAATACCGTAGCCTTATACGTTCTGTTCGGAATCGTTTCTCTTGTTTCCATAAGATAAATACCTCCTCTTTCTTTCGCAGGAGGTCTCCCCGACAGATGCCCGTCCCTTCCCGCACATCTTTGTTCCACCTCTCTGCATTTGTTCCTGTTTTCTGTGAATAAAAGCATTGAGATTTTCCTTTGATATGCTGTCAGATTTTCAGACACGGCAGAACGCCGCAATAGACCTATTAGAATATTGGAAATATATAATGCTTTGAGAATATTGTAGCACAGTTGTTTTCAAATTACCACTGCTTTATACAAAAAAAGAAGGGCCAAATCCCATTGACCCCGTGAAATCTTTTCGTTATACATCACATGTTCCTATTTATCATACTCTTTATGTTATTTACTATATTTAAATACGCTCAGCGTTGTTATTTATGCATGAAGTTATTATGATATGAAATAACCCTAAAAGTCAAGACAAATTCTTAGGAAATAGTATTTTCCTTACTAATCCTCTTAAACAACCGCGCCAATACCAACACGGCCGCCACAGCCAGTACCACCTCTGCAGTAAGCTGCGCATAAGCAAGTCCGTAAAGCGGAAACAGGAAGTTCAAGATATAAAGCGCCGGAATTTCCAGAACAATCTTTCTCATAATGGCAAAAAGCAAGGCTTCTCTGCCCATTCCCACTGCCTGGAATACACCTACAGCAATAAAATCCATACACAAAAACGGCAGTCCCAGACAAAATCCCCGAAGGAATTTTGTTCCGTAAGCCACAATCGTCTCATTATCCATGAAAAGCTGAGTCAACTGCGCGGCACCCACAAAATAGCCCACAGCCACTATGGCAATAAATCCCAGGCTGGCTTTTACCGCAAATACCAGAGTGCCTTTCATACGCTTATGATTTCTGCTGGAATAGTTATAACTGATAAGCGGCATAATTCCCTGGGAAAGCCCCATGGCAACATTCATGGGAACCATATTGATTTTCTGCGTAATTCCCATAGCCGCCACTGCGTCAGCGCCAAAAGAAGAGGTAAAATTATTTAAAATAGTCATACCCGTCACATTCAGCAGATTCTGAATAGACGCCGGAATTCCCACATTGCAAATACCCCAGACAATTCTTTTTTCCAGAGAAAACTTCCGGGGATGAATACACACAAAGGTACGCCCTCTCTTCTTCCAGAGCAGCACAAAAAAGTACAGACAGGCCACACAATTTGACAAAAAAGTAGCAAGACCCGCTCCCTCTGCCCCCATATCCAGACCCCAGGGCAAAATAAACACCGGGTCCAGCAAAATATTGAGGAAACAACCGCTCATGGTCCCCAGACTGGCATGAAGCGCCGAGCCCTCTGCCCGTACCATATAAGCCATCACCACATTTAAAATAGCGGGAACCGCACCGAATAGCACCGTCCATTTTACATATCCTGCTGTGGCTGCCATAGTGTTGGTATCCGCTCCCAAAAGCCGCAGAAGAGGATTCTGAAAAATCCCGCAAAGAGCAGCAAACAAAACTCCGCTAAAAAGCGCACAGTAAAAACCAAAGGCCGAACTCTTGTATACGGTTTCATAGTCTTTGGTTCCCATTGCACGGCTCATCATGCTGGAACTTCCTACTCCAAATAAATTGTTGACCGCATTAAATGCCAGCAGAACCGGAGCCGCCAGAGTAACTGCAGCATTTTCTATGGCGTCATTGCACATACCTACGAAATATGTATCGGCCAGATTATAAATAACCATAACCAGAGAGCTTAAAATGGTGGGAAAAGCCAGTTTTGCCACAGCTCTTGGTATGGGGGTCTGCTCAAACAAAATCACTTTATCATCGTTTTGCATAACCTTCTCCTTCTATATTAATATAGTTTCATTGTAACATAGAAGGAGAAAGATTTCCTGCTGATTTTCACTTTCTTATCCGGAATACCGCAAAGCCTCAATGGGCTTTTTCCTCGCTGCTTTATTTGCCGGATACAGACCAAAAACAATCCCGATGAATCCGGAAAACGCAACGGCAATCCACACAACCTGCACATTCATGGTAAAGGTCATATTTCCATTCATAAATTTTCCGATAATTTTCAGCAGAATCCAGGAAAATCCAATGCCTGCAAAGCAGCCCGCCATGCTGACAATGACTGACTCCATGAGGAACTGCAGCATAATACTGCTTCTGCCTGCGCCAATAGCCTTACGGATTCCGATTTCCCGGGTCCGTTCCGTGACCGAAACCAACATAATGTTCATAATGCCGATTCCGCCTACCAGAAGAGAAATTGCTGCGATTCCTCCCATCATCAGAGACATGGTATTGTCCACCTCCTGCATGGTTTCCATTACTTCAAACTGGCTCTGTATAGAAAAAGCGTCTTCATCATTGTCCAGCCTGCTCAGCATAATCTGTTCCACTGCCCGTTCCGTTCTGTCCATGGTATCCTCATCCGGAGATGAAACATAAAACTGGGTAATATCCAGAATATTGTCCGCAATTCTGGTCAAAGTAGAATACGGAATATAGCCTTCCAATACCGTAGTCTGCGCAGAATCTTCGTCTTCCGAAGAAACCGCAGCAGCAGAGTTCTCCAGACTGCTGCTGTCAGAAAGTACTCCCACCACCTGAAAGCGGTTCCCATTCAAACTAATGGTTTCGCCCTCCACGTCCGTATGACCGAAAAATTCAATGGCTGTGTCTTCTGTAATCACCATAACATAAGAATGGTTATCCACATCCGTCTGTTTTAATGCTCTCCCGGTTTTCAGTTCCATATCCATAATACGGAAATAACTTCCTGTTGTACCGTACAAAGTCACCGTTCCCTCCGTATAGCCGGATTTTCCTGTAACGCTGGTTTGTGCAAAAGGTGCCGCGTCTTCTATGGCTTCGTCCTCCAATAGCTGGCTGAATTCTGAAAGCCGCAGGGGATTTTCCTTGTCATCACTGATTTGTACGGTCAGATAATCCGAACCCATGGAGGAAATCTGCCCGGCCACAGAAGATGAAGCCCCGTCCGCAATGGATACCAGAACAATCAGCGAGGAAACACCTATAATAATTCCCAGCATTGTGAGAAAAGTCCGCATTTTATTGGCGTTTACCGCACTCCACGCCATTTTCCAGGTTTGTATTCCCATCTTAATTTCCTCCCGGAGCAGGTCCGCCTCCAGATGGCATTTCACCCATACCGCCCCCGGAAGGCTGCTCCATATTGCCGGGTCCGCCGCCCTGCTGGGGTGTCTGTCCGGAATCTGTACCCTGGGTATTGCCTGTCTTCTGATAATAAACCGTATCGCCCTCCGACAGTCCGTCTGTGATTTCTACCTTATCTCCGTCAGAAAGTCCTGTGGATACCTCCTGTTCCCCCGACAGATTGCCCTCATCGTCCTTCTTGGTATATACAAAGGTTTTATCGCCTTTTTCCTGTAGAGCATTAACCGGTATGGTCACCACGTCTTTCTTTTCCTCTACTGTAATGACGGCTGAAGCATTCATTCCTTCTTTCATCTGCGCATCCTTTGGAATGGTAATTTCCACTGTATATTTTGCGACTCCGTTTCCGGAACTCTGGGAACTGCTGCCTACCTTTGTAACCGTTCCTGTAAAAGAAGAGTCCTCCAATGCATCCAGCGTCACTTCGGCTTCCTGGTCTTTTGACACAGAATTAATATCCAGCTCATCCACGCTGACAGAAAGAATCATACTGTCATTGGAAGCCAGGGTAAAAGCGGTTACATCTGTGCTGTAAGACGACGTATCTTCTGTACTGTCTGAAGAACTGGTCTGCTGGGCAGTGGTTTCCGTGTCTGCAGCGGCTGCCGTACCGGTACTTGTGCCTGTCACAGCTGCTGCTTTGGCACTTGCCTCAACAGTTTCCCCGTCACTGCCTGATACCTGATTCTTGTTTTCATCCTGTCCGCTTTCATTTTGTTCTTTCTGGGTTTCCTGAGGTGTTGTTTCCGCAGTAACCGGGAAGGTAACACAAAACTCCAGCGTCTTTGCATCCTCTGATACAGTCAGACCTGACAAAATTCCAACTTGCAGTTTTGACACACTGTCCGCACCGAAGCAGTATCCCTCCCCTGCTGTAAGCGTTATCTGTGCCTGATATTCCGTACCGCCCTCAAAGGTATCTGCCTGGGGATTCCACACAATGCTTCCCGTATATGCGCCATCCGAAGAATTTGCCTCTGTCTGAGGAACTCCGTCTGTCTGGGGTGTGGCTAAGGCCAACAGTCCTGCTGTGCTTTCCGTTCCCTCTCCGATTGCAAACTGCAGGCAGATATCCGTCTGCTGCTCTGCATCGTTGTCCAACGCAGTTTCTTTTCCCGCTGCTGTCTCAGACGCCGAAGACAACAGCAGAAAAGAAGCCCCTGAGGCAGAAGAAGTATAAGACATATTGCTGGCTTTTGCAGCGGAAGAACCCGAAGAAGTAGTTCCCGATGATACGGCGGAACTGCTCTGCACCGCGCTTCCAGCAGAAACATTCACACTTCCTACCGTACCGTCTATGTCCGCAGTAATCGTTCCGGTCTGGGAAATGGTCACCAGCTTCTGAAGACTCTGGGTAAGTGCCTCTCTTTTTGCCGCCAACTGGCGGTATTTTACAGATTTTTCTCCGGTATTTACCGTCAGAAGCGTATCTCCCGCAGATACTTCCTGGTTTTCCGCTGCTGAAACACTGCTGACCGTACCGCCTGTGCCTGTAATTTCCAGCTGCTCATGAATGTACGCCTTTCCCGTTCCTATTTTTGTCCCGTCCGCTTTCGCCGCCGTGACGGTGTCATCTACTGCCACACCATCATCTGAAAAAGTCACTGTGCAATCTGCTCCGCTGACACTCTCCACGCTGCCCTCTTTCACCGTACCGTCCGACAAGGTAACGGTCACCGTATCTCCTGCTGCCACACCGGATACGCCTGTAAAATCTGCTGCCATTTTACCATCCAGTGAAAGCAGCATCAAGGCCCCGTTGTCCACCATACTCTGCGCCACATCACTGCTCTCCTGCACATAAATTTTCTTTATCCGTCCGCTGACCTTTGCCGTCACCTCCTGGGTTTCCGTATCGGATTTACATTCGTTCATATCTTCTTCCGTCTCTTCTATCTGCTCCTGTACCTCCTCCATAGCTCCCAGTACCGAGGTTTCCTCCACCACAGCCAGCACATCCCCTTTGGATACCGCATCGCCGCTTTCTACTTTCACCTCCTTTATCGTAATGCCGGAAGGAATTTTCACAGTGTCAGAATCGTCTGCCTCCAGGCTGCCTGTTCCTGTAATGGTATTGGCTATATCACCGGAAGCTGCCGACGCCTCCTGCACCGAAGCATTCCCCACAGGCTGCCCCTTAGACATTTTATTTCTCGCCCAAAACACGCCTGTTCCAAGGATACATATGCCTGCCAACGACACAATCGCCACCGCTGTTTTCTTTTTTCTGGACATGCCTTTCCACACAGACATGCCCTTTTTCATATAAAGCCCTGCTTTTTTCACTATTTTTCCCTCTTACGATAACTGCTCCGGTTTTTCTGTTTCATAGTCACTCCACTGAGTTGCCTGGGAGCAGCCTGACATATCTGCCGTTTTTTCGTATTTATCTACAGTAATGGTGTACTGGCTGGTACCTTCTGCATATACGGTTCCGTCACTTCCTTTTATGGTAACGGAATTTCCATCTTCGTCGGTGATAGTTCCTGCACAATACAGATTTGTAAGTTCGCTGTCTCCGGTCACTACCCAAGAGGAACCTTCCTCTATATAAAGGCTGGCATATCCGCTTCCGCCATCTCCGGCACAGCTCTCATCATCCTTTACTGCACCTTTTAATGTACTTCCATCTGTCATATAGAAATCCAGTTTGCTGATACTGTCCCAGATAATATCACCCTTCATTTTTTGTGTAATGGCGGTAAACAGGCAGTCTGCACCGTTTGAACCGGACTGACCCCATCCTCTCTGATTCTGATTTCCTGTGCATTTCAGAAAGAAATCGTTGTCCTCTGCATAGGTAATGTCCACATCTGACAATACAAAGGTAGATTCTGTATTTGTGGTATAAAACATACCTCCGTTTTTCGCTGTAAGACTGCCTCCGTCCATTTCAAACGTACTGTTTCCTAGTTCTGAGTCCCCGGACATACTCTGGTAGAGAATTACATTCCAGGTACAGTCGTTCTGCTCATTATCACTCATATTTCCGGTCAGATTGGAATTATACAAATGGAGTGAATTCAACCCCTCAATGCAGACCGCTTCTGAACCGTTTGCCGTCAGATCCGCATTATTTACGGCAATATTTGCTGTGCTGTAAATTGCCGGAGAACCTGTGCCGTTAGAGGTATAAGTTCCTCCGTCCACAACCATGGTTCCGCCGCCTCTGTCGCTTCGGATTGCCGCAGAGGATTCTCCGTTGGTCTCCACATCTAAATCCCATGCATAAAGCGTTCCGCCGCCTGCTGCATGAATACCGCCTGAAGTATCCTGCTGTGTCTTAATGGTGGTATCCGAAACATAGGTCACACCGTCGCCGTAAGAGAAAATTCCTGCGCCTCCTGCCGCGTCTGTATCAACGGTACTTCCGCTGATATAGGCCTTACCATCTGTATTCAGAATGGCTGCTCCCACACCGTAAAAGCTGGAATTGTCTCCTCCCTTACTGTCAGAAGAGGTTCTGTCAGCAGTCACGTTCTTTAATGTAACCTGTGCACCGTCCAAAATATGCACCGCATTCTCGTCTGTCCCTGTAGATGTAAAGGTTTCTCCGTCTGCTTCGGTGTCTGAAGTATATTCTGTCGCAGCCGCATAACTGTCTACCCCTCCTGCATCAGGAGACTGTCCCATACCGCCGCCCATGGACATAACCGTAATTGTTTCTGCATTTCCATCTTCATCCAGGGTAATGGATACGGTATCACCTTCAGAAATATCGTCTAGAGTGATAGTCTCTGTTTGCTGTTCAGGCGGATTTTCACCCGGCTCTTCCCCGTCTTTACTATCACTTCCGGTACTGCTCTCTGTGCTGTTGTCGGTACTGCTCTCTGTTGTTCCGGTAGTATCTTCTGGTTTTTCCGGTGCCTCTCCATCGGCAGACGGAGCTTCTCCACCCTGAGGCGGCTGATTTTCGCCCTCTCCATCCGTCTGCGCAGAATCTGTATTTTCCTCTTTGCCGGCACCCGATGGATTTTCTCCATCTTTCTCCATTTCTTTCATGGTTCCTACCTCAATGGTGACAGAAGACTCTCCTACGGATTTCACTTCTCCATATACGGTATTTTCCTCGCTTTCCTTTTCTTTGGAAATACTGGTATCATTTGTACTTGATTTTGTACAGCCGGTAAGAGCCGACACGCCTAAGATAATGCCTAATGTGATTGCAAGATGGTTTCGTTTCATATGTCCTGTATCCTTTCCTAAAACAAGTTTGTGTGCTTTAAAAGGGAGTATACGAGGGGAACTTTAAATAAACCTTAAAATGGCAGAGAAAATTTTTAATTTGCCAACCGGACGTGCAAAAACCCCTGAGGAGGCCGCCTCTGGGGTTTTCTATCTTTTAAAATATATACTTTTTACTTCCCAATCACAACTTTATCCAGATGCCAAATTTCATCTACATACTGCTGAATGGTTCTGTCTGAGGTAAATTTACCGGAGCAAGCCGTATTCAGAAGCGCCATTTTCGCCCATCCTGCTTCATCTCTATACGCTGCCTCCACTTTCTCCTGCGCTGCCGCATAAGATTTGAAATCAGCCAGAATGAAGTACGTATCTGCTCTGTCACTGCTGTTTGTGTTCAGCAAAGAGTCATAGATTTCACGGAACATATTGAAGTCTCCCCCTGAATAGGTACCGTTAATCAGCTGCATCAGCACGTTTCGGATATCCGGGTCATTATTGAAATACTGCATAGGGTCATAGCCGCCATTGTTTTCATAGTTGATAACCTCATCCGAGGACAGACCGAAGATAAATGCATTTTCTGCGCCTACTTCTTCCACGATTTCCACGTTTGCACCGTCCATGGTCCCCAGCGTTGGCGCACCGTTTAACATAAACTTCATGTTTCCGGTTCCGGATGCCTCTTTACTTGCTGTAGATATCTGCTCGGAAACATCTGCTGCCGCAAAAATCATTTCCGCATTGGACACACGATAGTTTTCAATAAATACCACTTTAATCTTTCCGTCAATAGAACGGTCGTTGTTCACCACATCTGCCACAGCGTTAATCAGCTTAATGGTCTGCTTTGCGCGTCTGTAGCCTGCCGCTGCCTTTGCACCGAAAATAAAGGTTCTCGGATAGAACGGCATTTCCGGATGTTCCTTAATCTTATTGTACAGGTACATTACATGCAGAATATTCATCAGCTGGCGTTTGTACTCATGAAGTCTCTTCACCTGCACATCAAAAATAGAATTTGGATTCACTTCAATGCCATTGTGCTCCAGAATATATTTTGCCAGCCGCACCTTGTTCTGGTGCTTGATGTTCATAAATTCCTGCTGCGCCTTCTTGTCGTCTGCATAAACCTTTAATTTTTCCAGTTCCGGAAGGCTGGTAATCCATCCATCCCCAATGTGGTCCGTAATCCAGTCTGCCAGCAGAGGATTTCCGTGAAGCAGGAAACGTCTCTGGGTAATACCGTTTGTCTTATTATTGAATTTTTCCGGATACATCTCATAGAAATCTCTCAATTCCTGTTTTTCCAGAATTTCCGTATGCAGCTTTGCCACACCGTTTACAGAATATCCGCCTGCAATGGCAAGATGTGCCATTTTCACCTGACCATCATAAATGATTGCCATTTTACGGATTTTTTCCTGGTCACCCGGATATTTTGCCTGGATTTCCAGAAGGAATCTGCGGTTAATCTCCTCAATAATCTGATATACACGAGGAAGCAGCTTAGAAAACAGCTCGATAGGCCATTTTTCCAGCGCTTCTGCCATAATGGTATGGTTTGTATAAGCGCAGGTATGGGTGGTAATGTCCCACGCGTCTTCCCAGGACATGCCCTCCTCGTCCACCAGAATACGCATTAATTCTGCAACAGTCATAGTCGGATGCGTATCGTTTAACTGGAAAGTTACCTTTTTCGGCAAATCGTGCAGGTCGCTGTGCGATTTCTTAAACTTCTCAATGGCAGCCTGAATACTTGCGGAAATGAAGAAATACTGCTGTTTTAAACGCAGCTCTTTTCCTGCATAATGGTTATCATTTGGATACAGCACTTCCACAATATTCTTTGCCAGGTTTTCCTGCTCTACTGCTTTATGATATTCTCCCTTGTCAAACAGGTCTAACTGGAAGTCATTGACCGCTTCTGCGTCCCAGATACGAAGGGTGTTCACAATCTGATTGTTGTATCCCACGATTGGCATATCGTAAGGAATGGCTCTTACAGACTGGTATCCCTCCTGAATAAAGTGATTCTTGCCCGTAGCCGGGTCATATTCCACTCTTACATAGCCGCCGAATTTCACTTCTTTGGCATATTCCGGACGGCGCAGTTCAAATGGGTAACCGTCTTTTAACCAGTTATCCGGCACCTCTACCTGATAACCATTTTCGATTTTCTGTTTGAACAGACCATAGTGGTAACGGATACCACAGCCATACGCACAATATCCCAGCGTGGCCAGAGAATCCAGGAAACAGGCAGCCAGTCTTCCCAGACCGCCGTTTCCAAGAGCCGGATCCGGCTCCTGGTCTTCAATTACATTTAAGTCAAATCCAAGCTCATCTAAAGCTTCTTTTACTTCCTTATACGCACACAGGTTAATCAGGTTGTTGCCCAGCGCGCGTCCCATCAAAAATTCCATGGACAGATAATAAACGATTTTCGGGTCATCTTTTTCATACTGTTTCTGCGTGAGAAGCCAGTTGTCAATAATTACGTCTTTAACAGCAAGAGAGACTGCCTGAAAAACCTGTTCCTGAGTAGCCTCATCAATGGTTTTTCTATAAAGCATTTTTACATTTTCTTTAACGCTTTTTTTGAATTCCTCTTTCTTGAAATGATTATCCAACATCACTATTTTCCTCCTAGCGAAAGTTATGAAATTTTTTCCACCCCTAATTTTACACCTTCTGCGTTAATTTTCCAATCCTTTGTATAACCTTTTACTTCGTTATATACAACTTCCTCAGCCAGAACTTCTGCTTTGATTTGTTTTTCATGTACACGGAAGATTCCCTCAATTACCTGGTTATCCGCAAGTGATACCCGGATTTTATCCATAACTTCAAAACCTGCTTCCTTACGCATAGTCTGAATTTTGCTGATGATTTCTCTTACAAAACCTTCTTCAATCAGTTCCGGGGTCAGGTTTGTATCCAGTACAACCGTAATATCGTTGTCATTTTCGGAAACATAGCCTTCCATCTGCGCCATATCAATGAGCAAATCACTTTCCAGAAGCACGATTTCCTCACCATCTACATGCAGCTTCAATTCGCCCTGAGCTTTCAGTTCATCCATAGCCTTGTTGCCGTCCAGGTCCGCCAATGCTGTTTTGATACCGCCCAGGAACTTGCCGTATTTCGGGCCCACGGTCTTTAACTGCGGTTTGAATGTATAGGAAGTAAAGCTTCTCACATCATCTGTGAATTCCATTTCTTTTACATTCAATTCGTCTGTAATAATATCTTTATAGAAGTCAGAAAGCACAAACGGCGCTTTTACAAACATCTTTCCGATTGGCTGACGGTTCTTAATGTTTGCCGCATTTCTGCAGGCGCGTCCCATAACAACCACTTTCAGCAAATCGTCCATGTTTTCTTCCAGCTCTTTATCAATCCATTCTTCCTTCACTTCCGGGAAGTCACACAGATGAATACTTTCCGGTGCATTTTTATCCAGACTTCTCACCAGGTTCTGGTAAATATCTTCTGTCATAAACGGAACCATAGGCGCAGCCGCTTTGGAAATGGTTACAAGGGCGGTGTACAGAGTCATATAAGCGTTAATCTTATCCTGTTCCATACCTTTGGCCCAGAAACGTTCACGGCTTCTTCTGACATACCAGTTACTCATATCATCTACAAATTCCTGCAGCGCTCTGGCCGTTTCCGGAATCTTGTAACCAGCCAGGTTTTCATCAACCGCTTTTACTACTGTATTCAGCTTGGACAGCAGCCATTTGTCCATAACCGGAAGCTTCTCGTATTCCAGTGTATATTTGGTTGCGTCAAATTCGTCAATATTGGCATACAGAACAAAGAATGCGTAAGTATTCCAAAGTGTGCCCATGAATTTACGCTGTCCTTCCTGCACAGCTTTTCCATGGAAACGGTTTGGAAGCCATGGCGCGCTGTTCACATAGAAGTACCAGCGGATTGCATCAGCGCCGTATTTTTCCAGTGCGTCAAAGGGGTCTACGGCATTTCCCTTGGATTTACTCATTTTCTGTCCGTTTTCGTCCTGTACATGACCCAGCACAATAACATTTTTGTAAGGTGCTTTGTTAAACAGCAGCGTAGATTCTGCCAGCAGAGAGTAGAACCAGCCTCTTGTCTGGTCTACAGCTTCAGAAATAAAATCTGCCGGGAACTGCTGCTCAAACAATTCTTTGTTTTCAAATGGATAGTGGTGCTGTGCAAACGGCATAGCGCCGGAGTCAAACCAGCAGTCAATCACTTCCGGTACACGGTGCATGGTCTTGCCGCATTTCGGACAAGGCATGGTAATTTCGTCAATGTACGGTCTGTGCAGCTCTACGGTTTTTGCTGCTTCGTTTCCGCTCATTTCAAAGAGTTCCTGTCTGCTGCCGATGGCATGCATATGTCCGCATTCACATTCCCATACGTTCAGCGGCGTTCCCCAGTAACGGTTACGGCTGATACCCCAGTCCTGTACGTTTTCCAGCCAGTCGCCGAAACGGCCTTTTCCAATACTTTCCGGAATCCAGTTAATGGTGTTGTTGTTGCGGATTAAGTCGTCTTTTACCGCCGTCATCTTGATAAACCAGGATTCTCTTGCATAATAAATCAGCGGAGTATCACATCTCCAGCAGTGGGGATAGCTGTGTTCAAATTTCGGTGCGGAGAAAAGCAGTCCTCTCTCGTCCAAATCTTTCAAAACTTCCGGGTCCGCTTTCTTACAGAACGTACCTGCCCATTTGGTTTCTTTTGTCATTTCACCTTTTTCGTCAACCAACTGCAGGAACGGAAGGTCGTATTTTCTTCCCACCTTGCTGTCATCTTCACCGAATGCAGGCGCAATATGAACCACACCGGTACCGTCTGTCAGGGTTACATAGGTATCGCAGACAACGTAATGCGCTTTCTTATCCAGCTTCTTGAAATTATATAAGGGTTCGTATTCTTTATATTCCAAATCTTTTCCCACATAAGTTTCCAGAACTTCGTACGCCGGTGTTCCTTCTTCTCTTTCCAGAGAACCAAGAACCGTATCCAGAAGGGCTTCTGCCATGTAATAGGTATATCCGTCTGCTGCTTTTACCTTTACATACTGTTCTTCCGGGTTTACGCAGAGCGCCACGTTAGAAGGCAGTGTCCACGGGGTTGTAGTCCATGCCAGAATGTACGCGTCTTCGTCTTTTACTTTAAAACGGGCAATAGCGGAACGTTCTTTTACATCTTTATAGCCCTGTGCCACCTCCTGGGCAGACAGCGGAGTTCCGCAGCGCGGACAATAAGGTACGATTTTAAATCCTTTGTACAGCAGGTTTTTGTTCCAGATTTCTTTTAAAGCCCACCATTCGGATTCAATATAATCATCATGGTAAGTAACGTACGGATTGTCCATATCTGCCCAGAAACCAACGGTAGAGGAAAAATCTTCCCACATCCCTTTGTATTTCCATACGCTTTCCTTACATTTATCAATAAACGGAATCAGACCGTATTCTTCAATCTGCTCTTTTCCGTCCAGACCCAGCAGTTTCTCTACTTCCAGTTCTACCGGAAGTCCGTGGGTATCCCATCCTGCTTTTCTCGGAACCATTTTGCCCTTCATAGTGCGGTATCTGGGAATCATATCCTTGATAACACGGGTAAGCACATGACCGATATGCGGTTTTCCGTTTGCAGTCGGCGGTCCATCATAGAAGGTATACGTTTCTCCTTCTTTTCTCTGCTCCATACTTTTTTTGAAAATGTCATTGTCCTTCCAGAATTTTTCAACATTCTTTTCGCGCTCTACAAAATTCAGGTCTGTAGTAACTTTCTGATACATGATTTTTCTCCTCTCTTGATTGACTGAAAACAAAAAACTCCCGTCCTGTAACAGGACGAGAGCAAATACGCTGTCGTTATACCACCTCTTACAACATACACAACATTTCTGTCTTAATATGCGTTCCCTTTAACGGAGGAAGCCCGGCATCTCCTACTGGATTCAGATAGCAACTCAGGAGTGATTTTCTTTCACTGCTACTGGTACCGGATTTCCACCATCTCCGGCTCTCTATAACGTTTGCATGCAGAAACCATATCTGGTAAAACAAGAGATTGTGCGGCTTCTGTCAGTGAAATACTGTCTCCGTCTTGGTTTTTCAGTATAGTTCTTATTATACTGAGTGTGTTTGGGGGTTGTCAAGAGGGATTGGAGGGAAAGATATAAGTATTCATATCAACTTGAAAAAGGTCACATACAAATCCCCTTAAACAGATAAGATAATATCTCATTTCGCAGGAGTGTTTACTCTGTTTTCTCTATTCTTTTCGCCTCTTCCCTTTCAATCTGCTTAATACCTTTCTGTGGCGTGGGCAGATTTTCAGGCATTGTCCCTCCTAATTCAGCTATTGTCTGGCGTACCTTTTGGCCGACTTGAAAATGAACATCTCCGGCCTCTTTCTTTCCTGTCACCTGGTCCCGCCTGAGTTTTCCTGCTGTCTGGTCTTCACGGCGAAATATGTCTGCCCTAATGCAATCACTTCTTTACGGGAATCTCCATTCATCACGATTAGATAACATGCATAACGTGTAAGCATATAATCTTCAACTTCTCGTACCGCCCCTTTAGCTAAATTTATCATTTTGCCAACGCCGGCAAAATGATCATTTACTTCATTTCCACTTTTTTTACATGCTTCTTTCGCTCTATCAATTGTTTCTTTAAATCGTCTCCATTGTGTATAGTTTAATACTTCTCGGAGTTCCCTTGCATACCAGAATTCCTGCCCGTACTCGTTTATATGTTTTATATTTTCAAATATTTCTTCGCTGTAATTTTCCATATCTTTTCCCATGAATCCTACCCTCCATAAAATCATCCTATTCCCTATGTACTATTTTTTCTCTTTCAGCACGATACTTTAACAATCGTAATACATAATCTGGCAATTCTCTTTTCTCCGCTTCCCAATCCTGCACAGTACGATATGGAATTCCAAAATAATCGCAAAACTCTCTGCGATTCATTCCCATCTGCTCTCTTAACTCTTTTACTTCTTTTCCTCGACTCACACTATTCCTCCTTTTATACGCATTGCGTTATTTTATGATAGTAAAAAAACACAATACTGTCAAGCTTTTTTATCAAAAAATCCCCTTAAACGGATAAGACAATATCTCATTCCGCTTAAGGGGATTTGCTTTTTATCCGCCTAAATCAACTTAAATTTTTTAATATGCCGTTAAGATTTCCAGCAGTACTCCCATAATATCCCTGTCTATCTCCATCGCATTTAACTGAGAAATCAGAATCGGCAGTTCTCTCTATTTTAAAACCTCATTGTAAATACGTTCTTTTTCTTCATAAGACATCTCTGCTTGGTCCAGGAATTCAAAGATTTCCTTTTCAAACTGATTTTTTATCTGGTCTGTCATCGGCAGAATCGTACCCGCTTTTGCCAAAACCGGCAGTGTTTCTTTGTCTCTGTACACTGTAATATTTCCAAAGTAATATTCATTTCCATGGATATACGCCTGTTCTTCTTCCGGATATTCATAGTATAAAGGAAGTATCAAAGGTATATCTTCTTCATAGCTTCTATGATTCATGGTATACAAATAGGGAAGCATACGGTGCCGAAGCTGCAGGAATGTGGTCATAATGCGTTCCGTTTCCCTGCCAAATCTCCATGGTTCTTTGCTGTTAAAGGAACAATTGGTACTGTGCAGACGTATAACAGGGATAAATACGCCAAATTGTATTCAAAGGGTATAAGTTCCTCATCTTTATATCCAAACATATGGCCGTCAATATCATGAACGATATCTTGTGTCCGTGGTGCCACCTTCAATACCATGAGACCACTCACAGAATCCTGCTTTTTATAAACGTCTTTTATTTCCGGAAAATAGACACTGAACCATCTTGCAATACGGTTCTTGATTCGTGTGATTTCTTCCTGGGTTTGAAGCCGGGGATTAAAAAGACTTTGAATCTCCGCACAAATACCTGTTGGTATATATGGATATAAAAATCCGCCTTCATTTACCAGGGCCGCAATTGTTTTTGAATCCTTACGTCCATTTTTATTCGGATTGTTATCGTCCACAATGCTGAAAATGTTAAATTAATCATTTTCAGGATACAGCAAATCGAGGTAAGGTGTCTTTCTTTTATGCAAAATCACGAAATTGCTCATTTATAGTTTCTAAAATATAACATCATTAAAAGGGCACTTTTTGAAAGATTTCTCTCTCGAAAAGCGCCCTCAGCAATCCATTATGTTGTCAAAATTAAAAGTTTTTTAATCTCTTAGTACAACTTTGCTCCTGCCGGAATCTTATCATCCACAATCAGAACATTCAGGCCTTCTCTTCCCTCTACCAGGTGAGTTGCAGAAATAATCATACCACAGGAATCGATACCCATCATCTTACGCGGCGGAAGGTTTGTAATAGCAATCAGCGTTTTGCCTACCAGTTCTTCCGGTTCATAATAATCATGGATACCTGACAGAATCACACGGTCTTCGCCGCTTCCGTCATCCAACACAAATTTCAGCAGTTTCTTGCTCTTCGGCACTGCCTCACATTCTTTTACTTTCACAGCTCTGAAATCAGATTTGCTGAAAGTTTCAAAATCCACCATATCCTCAAACAACGGCTCTACTTCTACGTTGGAAAAGTCAATCTCAACCTTAACCGGTGCAGCTTCTGCTACTGTTTCTGCAACCGCTTTTGCTGCAGGTGCAGTCTGTGCCGCATTGTTCGCCTCGTTCTTGGAAGCGCCCTGGGACTTCATTGTCGGGAAATATTTTATGATCTCTTCGTGATCACTTATTATCCCTTATTCCGGCTTGCAACTGAATATGGATATTATTCACAATCCTTCGTTATCATTCATTATTCAATTCATTTTGTTGTCATTTTGCTGTCATTCAAAAATTTTGTTGTCATTCTCGAATTTGTGAGCCCTTCTCAAAAGATATCTAATTTGGCTGCCAAATTCTCGAATGATTCTTGTTTCTTCTTTTCTGTTGCTTCAGCGTAGATGTCCAATGTAGTCTCAATATTCTTGTGACCCATAATGGACTGGATAACTTTTAAATTTGTTTCGTTTTCGCAAAGTCTGGTGCAAAAAGTGTGCCGCAAATGATGGCATGAAAAATTAGGTAGAATAATCGGATCCCTGTGTTCTTTTTTTGCCCGAACCACTTCATCAGCATTATAGTTGTTGGCAATACGTTTTATTGTGTGATTGACTGTCTGCGGGTTAGGCACTGAACCAAAGCGATTACAGAAAATAAAGCCCGTCATTCCGTCAATCTCTGTCTCATTGAATCCGTTTTCCTTTTGCTCTTCATAGAGCATTTCAAAAGCATCTTTTACAATATCCAGCATCGGTATAGTTCTGATACCAGCATCTGTCTTCGGAAGTGAAACCCTTAAAACACATTTATTACTTCCATTCGCCGGATAATATACCAGGCTATGGTTAATACTGATTACCCGCTTTTCAAAGTCAAGATCCTTCCATCGTAATCCAAGTGCTTCTCCGATCCTGCAGCCTGTTCCCAATAAAATAGTAAACATAGGCCACCAGTGATAATAAATCGGATGGTTAGCAATATACTCCATAAAACATCTCTGCTGTTCAATGGTCAACGCATGCCTTACGCCTCTGTTTTTCCCTGATTCTCTGCTTATTTCCTTCATTACACCATCAGTAGGATTTTTTCGGATAATCTCATCCCTTACCGCCAACTGAAATGTAGGATGAAGCAGACAATGCACTGAATCAAGCGTTCCTAATGAAATACCTTGCTGATTAAGAAGATAATAGTAAAACTGCAAAACATGAGAATATTTTATCTCCGCAATTCTTTTCTGTCCAAAAGTATCCCTCACATAATGATCATAGGTATATAAATAGGAACTTCTTGTAGACTCTCTCAAATTATATTTGAACAAAATCGCTGCGCGATGGCCTGCCAAGGCTGTGGCATAGCGATTTTCTGTTTTCTATAATAAAAAACAGTGGAAAGCAAGTCCTAAAAGTAGTATTGTTAAATCACCACAAAA
>NZ_JBBEWO010000030.1:0-26452 GCF_038739805.1 Blautia acetica
TGGGGGCAGCTGTAAATGTGGTGCAGTTAGCAGACTTCAGTGCGCCTTCCGGGCGCAAGCAGGTAATATCCCCTTATAGGGGGAGAACATGCCACCCGCTAAGCGGGTGGTCATGACTTTTGAAACGGAGGAATGGTATATGACCGAAAAAGAAATCAAAGCATTGCTTGCAGATATGACATTAAAAGAAAAAATAGGACAGCTTACACAGTTAGATGCCAGTTGTTTTAATGATGAAGGCCCGGTAACAGGTGCGGAGACAGAACTGGGAATTCCGGCAGAAGATTTTCCCTATGCAGGAAGTGTCTTAGGAGTAATCGGCGCACGGCAGGTGGAAAAACTGCAGAAAATGTGTATGGAAAAACAGCCGCATCACATCCCGGTGTTGTTTATGGCAGATATTATCAATGGATATAAGACAATCTTTCCTATTCCGCTGGCGCTTGGCTGTTCTTTTGATACAGAGGAAGTCAAAAAGGTGGGAGATATTATGGCACAGGAATCTGCAGCAGCAGGTCTGCATGTGACATTTGCGCCGATGGTAGATTTAGTTCGAGATGCCAGATGGGGAAGAGTTATGGAATCTACGGGAGAAGACCCATACCTGAATGCACAGATGGCAGCGGCTATGGTAAAAGGAATCCAGGGAGAAGCAGCCGATTATGAAGACCATCTGGGGGCATGTACCAAACACTTTGCTGCATACGGCGCCCCTACAGCGGGAAGAGAATACAATACCGTGGAGTTATCCCAGCGGACTTTACGAGACGATTACCTGCCGTCTTATCAGGCGGCTATTGACGCAGGAAGCGCTATGGTTATGACTTCTTTTAATACGCTGGACAGGATTCCGGCTACAGCAAACAGGTGGCTGATGAAAGACGTGCTGAGAGATGAAATGGGATTTAAAGGTGTGTTGATTTCTGACTGGAATGCCATAGGAGAACTGATAACCAATGGTGTGGCAGAAGGCAAAAAAGAAGCTGCAAGACAGGCAATTCAGGCAGGAACAGACATGGATATGATGAGCGGCTGCTATATGTCACAGCTGGAAACGCTGGTACAAGAGGGAATTGTTTCTGAGGAAACCATTGACATAGCAGTTCTCAGAGTTTTAGAATTGAAAAATAAATTGGGACTGTTTGAAAATCCATACCGCAAGGCGGATTCCAATCTGGAGGCCAAAAAGATTCTGGCAGAGGAAAACAGAGAGGCAGCCAGAAAAATTGCGGCAGATACCATGGTTCTGCTGGAGAATAAAGACCATTTCCTGCCGCTGAAGAAAGAAGAGAAAGTGGCATTTATAGGACCTTATGCAGATGAAAAACGCATGCTGGGTGCCTGGTCTTTCTTTGGAAGCCCGGAGGACACGGTAACCTGTAAAGCTGCTTTGGAAGAAAAGACAGAACAGGGATTGTTTGCAGAGGGCTGCGGTATTTTAAATCCGGGGCAGACGGCATATGGTTTCCGCTTTCATATGACAAACGAAGACAGCCAAGAGGAAACGGAAAAGAAGATTCAGGAAGCTGCCCGCGTGGCCGCAGAATGTGAGAAAACTATACTGTTTCTGGGCGAGGCCTGTATTCAGTCCGGGGAAGGCGGAAGCCGGGGAGATATTACTATTCCGGAAGTGCAAAAAAAGCTGTTAAGAGCCGTATCACAGGTAAATCCGAACCTGGCTGTAGTGATTCTGGCAGGACGTCCGCTGGATATCAGAGAGATAAAAGAACACGCAAAGGCAATTCTCTATGCATGGTTCCCCGGAACAGAAGGCGGTCACGCCATTGCTGATATTTTGTACGGAGACAGAAATCCTCAGGCAAGACTTTCCATGTCTTTGCCGTGGTGTGTTTCTCAGGTTCCGGTATTTTATGGAGAATTCCGCACCGGACGCCATGTGGAGGACGGAGAACAGATAGAGAACCGGTTTATGTCTCGTTATACGGATATTCCAAACCGGCCTTTGTATCCTTTTGGATATGGTTTGAGTTATACAGACTACAGTTATAGCCAGGTACAGGCAGATAAGACCGAATTTTCGCAGGGAGAAAGTCTGCAGGTATGGGTGACAGTGAAAAATACCGGCAGCAGAGAAGGAACAGAAACCGTACAGCTTTACATAACAGACGAATGTGGCAGTGTAGCCAGACCGGTACGGGAATTAAAGGATTTCCAAAAAGTTATTTTACAGCCGGGAGAGGAAAAGAAGGTATGCTTTACGATTCAGGAAGACATGCTTCGTTTCCACCGCGCAGATATGCGATTTGCAGCAGAGCCGGGAGAATTTACCGTGCGCATTGGCGCAGACAGCAGAACAGAAAATGCATTGAAATTTTATCTGAAATAAGACAGAGAGTGCAGGGAAGTAGTAGAAGGGAGAATAGAGGTATGAAATTTACAGACGGCTACTGGAGTGTGAAAAAGGAAATGACGCCGCTCTATGCAGTGGAATATGCAGACAGCAGAAGAAAAGGGGATGAACTGACCATCTACGCCCCGGCGAAGAACATTGCGCATCGCGGAGACAGCCTGAATCTGGGAATGCTCACCATACGGCTTTCCAGTCCCATGGAAGATGTCATTAAGGTTTCCGTGGTACATTTTGAAGGAACGGCTTATAAAGGACCATTTGCAGAGATAAATCAGACCAGTCCTCATATTTCCATAGAAGAAACCGAAGATTTTATTACCTATCAGTCCGGCCATACAAAAGCGGTGGTAGACAAACGCCCCAATTCCTGGGGGATCCGTTTCCTGGACGGAGACCGGGAGATGACCAATACCGGTTTCCGTAACATGGCAAATATTTTAAATAATGAAACAGGAAGAAAGTATACCGTAGATGCCCTGGCTATTGATGTAGACGAGTATATTTATGGTCTTGGAGAAAGATTTACTCCTTTCGTGAAAAACGGACAGGTGGTGGATATGTGGAACGAGGACGGCGGTACAGCCAGTGAGATTTCTTATAAGAATATTCCGTTCTATATTACCAATAAAGGATACGGTATTCTTCTGGACAATGAGGGAGATGCTTCCTATGAAATTGCCAGTGAGAAAGTAGAAAGAATTCAGTTTTCCGTGGAAGGCGAGCGTCTGGACTACTATGTGATTAACGGACATACCCCAAAGGGAACCATTCAGAAGTATGCAGAACTGACCGGAAAACCGGCACTGCCTCCGGCCTGGTCTTTTGGCCTCTGGCTGACTACATCCTTTACCACCAATTATGATGAGGAAACCACCAGCAGCTTTATCCAGGGCATGGCAGACCGAGATATTCCGCTGCATGTGTTCCATTTTGACTGTTTCTGGATGGAAGGTTTTGAGTGGTGTAACTTTGTATGGGATCCGAAAACCTTTCCGGACCCGGAGGGCATGCTGAAACGTTACCACCAGCGTGGGCTGAAAATCTGTGTATGGATTAACCCCTATATCGGACAGAAATCCCCGCTGTTTGCAGAGGGCATGGAATACGGTTATCTGGTGAAAAAATCCAACGGGGATGTGTGGCAGACCGATATGTGGCAGGCAGGCATGGGCCTGGTGGACTTCACCAACCCGGAAGCTGTGAAATGGTATCAGGGCAAGCTGAAAACTCTGCTGGATATGGGTGTGGACTGCTTTAAGACAGACTTTGGTGAGAGAATTCCGGTGAAAGATATTGCCTACTATGACGGCTCTGATCCGGTGAAAATGCATAATTATTATACTTTCCTGTATAACAAGGCAGTATTTGAGCTGCTGGAGAGAGAAAGAGGAGAAGGCGAGGCGGTACTGTTTGCCCGTTCTGCCACAGTGGGAGGACAGCAGTTCCCGGCACACTGGGGAGGCGACTGCTCTGCAAGCTATCCCTCCATGGCAGAAACCCTGCGCAGCGGACTTTCTCTGGCCTGCGGAGGATTCGGCTTCTGGAGTCATGACATCAGTGGATTTGAAAATACAGCCCCGGCAGATATTTATAAGAGATGGTGCCAGTTCGGACTGCTCAGTTCCCACAGCCGTCTGCATGGTTCCAGTTCTTACCGTGTGCCGTGGATGTTTGACGATGAGGCCTGTGATGTGCTGCGGAAGTTTGTGAAGCTCAAATGCAGCCTGATGCCTTATCTATACCGCCAGGCTGTGGTTTCCCATGAAGAGGGAACACCGATGATGCGGCCTATGTTTGTGGAATTTCCGGAAGACAGAGCCTGTGAAACCCTGGACAAGCAGTACATGCTGGGAGATTCTCTGTTAGTGGCGCCAATCTTTAAGGAATCAGGAGAAGTGGAATATTATGTGCCGGAGGGAAAATGGCAGAATATTTTGACAGGAGAAACAGTAGAAGGCGGAAAATGGCAGAAGGAAACATATGATTATTTCCATATGCCGCTGCTGGCAAGACCCAACACGATTCTGGCAGTAGGAAACAACAGTGAAAGACCGGACTACGATTATGCAGAAGGAATAACCTTGTATCTTGTAAACATGGAAGACGGAAAAGCGACGGAAACTGCTGTGACAGATTTACAGGGAAATACGGTGCTGACAGTAAAAGCCAGAAGAAATGGAAAAACCGTAACCGTATGCGCAGAGGGCCGAACAAAACATGTGACTTATAAGATTATGGGAAATGAAGAACTGGAAGTCGCAGTGGAATAATTCCGTAAGAAAATAAAAAATAATTTTCCCCATTGACAACCCTTCCCTTATCGTTTATTATTCTTTTTAATGAAAGGGAGTAGCTGGCACTGCAAGGTGTTTACGGCGTCGTCAATCTCGACGGGAGTATTCTCGTCCGTGTCGTGATGAAACAGCGAGACTTTTATTGCATAGCAGACTGTGCAGTAAAGGTCTTGCTGTTTTTTTGTTACCTGCGACATAGAAAGACCTTTACGAAGCACACTATAGTAGAGCCTGTAAACCAAAGCTCAAAACAAACGGAGGAAAAAGCATGAAAGAGTATTATCAGATGTCACGAACAGAAGCGCAGAAATCTGTGAATGGCAGCACCCACCCTTTAAGCGAGGACCAGATTAAGAAAAATCAGCAGAAATACGGTCCCAATGCCCTCGTGGAGGAGAAGAAAAAATCCATACTCCAGATATTTCTGGAGCAGTACAAAGACTTTCTGGTTATCATCCTGATTGTGGCAGCCATTGTATCCGGTTTGCTGGGAGAGACAGAAAGCGCCATTGTAATTTTAGTTGTTATTACCATGAATGCCATTTTAGGAACAGTTCAGACAGTAAAAGCCGAACAGTCCTTAGACAGCCTGAAAGCCATGTCCGGGCCGGAAGCAAAAGTATTTCGCAATGGTGATGTGATAAAAGTGCCGTCATCAGAAGTTACTATTGGTGATATTGTTATGCTGGAAGCCGGTGATTATGTTCCGGCGGACGGACGTATTCTGGAAAATGCCAGTCTGAAGGTAGACGAAAGTGCTCTTACGGGAGAAAGCCTTGGAGTGGATAAAACAGAAGAAGAAATCAGCGGTCAGGATGTCCCTCTGGGAGACAGAACCAATATGGTGTATTCCGGAAGCTTTGTTTCCTACGGCAGAGGTTCTTTCCTGGTAACTGCCATTGGTATGGAAACAGAAGTTGGAAAAATTGCAAAACTTCTGAAAAGTACATCCGAAAAGAAAACACCGCTGCAGATGAACCTGGATAACTTCGGACAGAAGCTGTCTATACTGATTCTGGTATTTTGTGCGATTTTATTTGGAATCAGCGTGTTCAGAGGCGAATCCATCGGAGACGCGTTCCTCTTTGCTGTTGCGCTGGCTGTAGCGGCAATTCCTGAAGCTTTAAGTTCTATTGTTACCATTGTGTTGTCCTTCGGTACACAGAAAATGGCGAAAGAACATGCCATTGTCCGTAAATTGCAGGCAGTGGAAGGTCTGGGAAGTGTCTCTATTATCTGTTCAGATAAGACAGGAACGCTGACTCAGAACAAAATGACCGTGGAATACTACTATGTAGAAGGTAAAGAAGTTCCCGCAGCAGACATTGATTTGGAAGAGGAAGCACAGAAACAGCTTTTGCGTCACAGTATTTTGTGTAATGACTCTACAAACAAAAACGGAGAAGAAATCGGTGACCCTACAGAGACAGCTTTGATTAATCAGGGAGATGAACTGGGTGTTCCGGCAGAAACGGTAAGGGAGAAATACCCAAGATTCAGCGAAGTTCCTTTTGACAGTGACAGAAAGCTGATGTCCACGCTGCACACATTGAAAACAGGTTCTACTATGGTAACCAAAGGCGCGGTAGACGTTTTGCTGGGCCGGGTGACCACAATTCAGAAAAATGGAAAAGCAGAACCGATTTCCCAGGCAGATATTCAGGAAATCGAAGAACAGAACCAGAAGTTCTCCAGAAACGGTCTGCGTGTGCTGGCCTTTGCTTATAAGAGTGTACCGGAAGGCACAACGATTACAGTAGAGGATGAAAACGATATGACCTTCCTTGGTCTGATTGCCATGATGGACCCGCCGAGAGAAGAGTCCAAAGACGCGGTAGCAGAATGTATCAAAGCCGGAATCAAACCGATTATGATTACCGGTGACCACAAGGTAACGGCAGCAGCCATTGCCAAACGTATCGGTATTCTGAAAGATGAATCTGAGGCCTGTGAAGGCGCTGTAATTGAAAACATGACAGACGAAGAGTTACAGGATTTCGTAGAAGGAATTTCTGTATATGCCCGTGTTTCACCGGAGCACAAAATCAGAATCGTCAGAGCATGGCAGGAAAAGGGCAACATTGTATCTATGACAGGTGACGGGGTCAACGACGCTCCGGCGCTGAAACAGGCGGATATCGGTGTGGCTATGGGTATCACAGGAACAGAAGTTTCCAAAGATGCGGCATCTATGATATTGACAGATGACAATTTTGCGACTATTGTTAAAGCTGTAGAGAACGGACGTAATGTCTACAAGAATATTAAGAGTGCGATTCAGTTTCTGTTATCCGGAAACTTTGCGGGAATCCTGGCCGTTTTATATGCTTCCATTGCAGGACTTCCGGTACCGTTTGCACCGGTACATCTGTTATTTATCAATCTTTTGACAGACAGTCTTCCGGCTATTGCTCTTGGACTGGAGCCGCACAGCGAGTCCGTGATGAATGAAAAACCAAGACCGATGAACGAATCTATTCTGACAAAGAATTTCCTTTCCAAAATCGGAATCGAGGGTCTGGTAATTGGTATTATGACAATGATTGGCTTCTACATTGGCTATCAGGAAAGCGCGCTTTTGGCGTCTACATTGGCCTTTGGTACGTTGTGTATGTCCCGTCTGGTACATGGGTTTAACTGTAAATCAGATGCGCCTGTATTGTTTACAAAGAGATTCTTTAACAACATTTATCTGGCAGGAGCCTTTGGTTTAGGCGTGCTGCTGATTACTGCAGTTATGATGATTCCGTGGCTGAACGGTATCTTCCAGGTTCAGACATTAAGCCTGACACAGCTGTTGATTATGTATGGTTTGTCTCTTGCCAATCTTCCGATTATTCAGTTTATTAAATGGATTCGTAAAAAAATCGGTAAATAAGAGAATCAGGGAGGGTATCTATGGAGTTGAATAAGAAAAACATGAAGAATCTGATTCTTCTGATTGTCTTTGCAGTGTTGTTTTATGTGGGAGTGCAGAGAATCGAGAATCTGGCAGCAGGTATTCTCTTTGTGTGCAGAGTGGTCTTTCCTTTTATTCTGGGCGGCGCACTGGCGTTTATTTTGAATATACCCATGAGTTTTCTGGAGGAGAAGCTGTTTCACAAAGTAAAGAAAAAGAAGTTTGTAAGACCGGTCTGTCTGGTATGTTCCATTCTCTTTGTGGTGGCTGTGATTCAGGTTGTGCTGGTGGTTGTATTGCCGGAGGTGGCAACAACTTTTTCCAGTATCAGCAAGAATATAGAAGCCTTTCTTCCAAAACTGCAGAGATGGGCAATAGATACGTTCCCTGACAGCAAGCAAGTAACTTCCTGGATTCAGAGTATTGAGTTTAATTGGGATAAAATTATCCAGACAGCTATTAATTTTCTGAAAAACGGTGCGGGAAATGTGCTGAACTCCACCTTTACGGTGGCAAAAACAGTGATTAATTCTCTGATGAACTTTTTCGTAGCCTTTGTGTTTGCCTGTTATATATTGCTTCAGAAGGAAAAGCTGTCTGTGCAAATCAAAAAAGTGCTCTACGCATTCCTTCCTTTGAAGGCAGTGGACAAGACTTTAGAGGTGGCGTCTTTAAGCTATAAAACCTTTTCCAGTTTTGTCACAGGACAATGTCTGGAGGCTGTGATTCTGGGAACCATGTTTTTTATTGTTATGAGTATTCTAAGATTCCCATATGCTTTGCTGGTAGGCGTGGTCATTGCCTTTACTGCACTGATTCCTATCTTTGGCGCTTTTATCGGCTGTGTGATTGGCACATTTTTGATGCTGGTGTCCAATCCCATGCAGGCTGTAGCCTTTGTGATTTTGTTCCTGGTATTGCAGCAGATAGAAGGAAATCTGATTTATCCTCATGTGGTGGGCGGTTCTGTGGGTCTTCCGTCTATCTGGGTGCTGGTAGCCGTCACTGTGGGCGGCAGCCTGATGGGGGTTGTGGGAATGCTGATATTTATTCCGCTGTCCTCTGTGGTTTATGCACTGTTTCGGGAAGTGGTATATAAGAGGTTGAAGGAGAGAGGCATTCATGATATTTGAAACACACGCGCATTATGATGATAAAGCGTTTGATAAAGACAGGGACGCACTGTTAAAGTCCATGCCTTTTAAAGGCGTGGAAACCATTGTAAATGTAGGGGCCTCTTTTCAGGGCGTATTGGATACGGTAAAACTCACAGAGCAGTATCCTTTCGTCTATGGCGCTGTGGGAATCCATCCGGACGAGGTGGGAGACCTGAGCGAAGAGAAAATAAGAATTCTGCGCAGATTCTGTGATTTGGAAAAAATTGTGGCTGTGGGAGAAATCGGTCTGGACTATTACTGGGATAAGGAAGGTCATGACATACAGAAAAAATGGTTCGTACGGCAGATGGACCTTGCAAAGGAGACGGGTTTGCCCATTATTGTGCACAGCCGGGATGCGGCAAAGGATACGATGGACATTATGAAAGCGGAGCGGGCCGATAACCTGAAAGGTGTGATTCACTGCTATTCTTACTCAAAAGAACAGGCCAAAGAGTATATGAACATGGGATATTATCTTGGAATCGGCGGAGTGGTGACCTTCAAAAATGGAAAAAAGCTGAAAGAAGTGGTGGAATATGCGCCGCTGGATTACCTGCTTTTGGAGACAGACGCCCCATATATGGCGCCGGAGCCCCACAGAGGAGAGCGAAACTGTTCCCTTTATTTGGAATATGTGGCGGAAACCATTGCGGAAATCAAAAGAATTTCCAGACAAGAGGTAATAGAAGTGACACGGGAGAATGCCCGGAGGTTATTTGGAATAGGATAAAAAGAAGCTGCTGTATAGAGTGCCGGCGGGCACTTTATACAGCAGTTCTTTTTACTTAGGAATTTCCTGCAGTTTTTCATTTATGTAAGCCATGGCTTTTTCAGTCTGTGCTTCCTCGGCAGGGAGAGCAGAAGCGGTATCGCACAGACGATTATCCCCCATAACAGCCAGCATGGACTTTTTCAGATTGTAGCCTATCAGACTGCTGAGGGCATTTACGAGAATGTCAGAAGCTTCTTTATTTTCTAAAATTTCTCTGGCTGTATCATGGATAGAATAATATCCCTCGCGGAAAGTGAGTTCCCGTTCTTTATTCAGGTCTACATGTTCAAACCAGTTAGTCACTCCGGTTTCGGAAGCGTCTTCCACAAACTGATAAGCAGAGAAAGGTTCGGAAACTTTCTCAAACACAGCGGTATCACAGCAGAAGGCACTTTTGGCTGTGATGGTTGTAAAGCCTTCCTTTAAAGGAATGTTGCGGAAGAGGAATACCCGTTGTCCCTGTTCTTTCTTAAAGAAAGCGCCGTTGACATATAAAGAAATTTCCGGTGCATTGCTGTATACCTTTATATCTATGGCAGAATCCGTCCGTTTTCCATAGCGTTTGCTGCAGATATGAACCATGGGTTCGGGATTCCAGTATGCTTTATACAAATAGAAGGAATCTTTTTTTATCTGCCGGTCTATGGTTACCAGTCCCTTATTGTTGCGTCCCGCTACACCGCCTTCTTTTCTGGCATCACAGCCGAAATCAAACATATTCCAGATATGCGTAGCCCACAGCCAGGGGCGTTCTTCAATGATTTTTGCCATGTGTTCATGGTAAAGAGCCTGATATTCTTCGCTGTAGTCTCCTGCTTTAGGTGTATCGCTGTGATAGGAAATAATACCCTCGCAGCCATATTCTGAAATTCCCAATGCACGCTGGGGGTAGGATTGATGGAAAGTATCAAGCCATTTTTCGTTATCTTCCAAAACACCGGTATACCAGCCAAAATAATGATTATAGCTGAGAATATCGGTAATACAGTTCTGTTCATCCTCCATAGGGAGAGAGGAAAGCTGCGCCATTGTGGTCAGACGGGAAGAATCTAAAGTCTTTGCCAAAGCATTTAAGTCTTTCAGGTTTGCCAGAAGCTGCGGTGTATTGGCTCCAATGGTAATCTCATTGGAAATCCCCCAGAAACAGATGGAAGAATGATTGTAGTTCTGGTAAATGAGTTCTTTCATCTGCAGAATACAGTTTTGGTGGGCGTCGGGCGTGTCACTCATGCGGCTGATAAAAGGAATTTCAGCCCAAACAATAAATCCCATTTCATCGCAGAGATTGTAGAAATCCTGACTGTGCTGGTAATGGGCAAGACGAATGGTGTTGGCGCCCACTTCTTTTATAAGGCGTGCGTCCATTTCGTGGTGTGCCAGAGTCAGGGCATTGCCAAGTCCAAGAAAATCCTGATGACGGGAAACACCACGCAGTGGTGTCAGTATTCCATTGAGATAGAACCCTTTTTCCGGGTCTACGTGGAACTCTCGGAAACCATGACGGACAGTTACCTGATCAAGAACTTCATTGTGGCGGTACAGCTCTGCTTTTATGCTGTAGAGATAAGGTGACTGAACACCCTGCCACAGATGAACATCAGACAGGAAAAATTCTGTATAAGTATCAGCTGCAGCCGGCTGTGCTGTCTGTGCAATCAGAGAACCCTCCTGGTCATAAATGCTGAAAAGCACCTGGTCAGTTTCCTTTGCATTGGAAACATAGGCGTGGAGGGAAAGCTGGACCTGATTTCCGTTTTTTATTTCTGAGCAGGCCGTTATGCCTTCGGAACCATAATAATCCAGACAGAAATGGGTCTTGGGAACGGTAAGGACTCTCACATCGCGGTACAGTCCGCCATAAAAGGTAAAGTCAGCAACCTGTGGATAAATATGGTCATAGTGCTGATTGTCTGTCATGACAGAGAGAAGATTCAAGCCCTTATGGAGAAATGCAGTAATGTCCACACGGAAACTGCTGTACCCGCCTTCATGTTCTGTTACCTGTGTGCCATTTACATAAACCTTACATAAAGAAGCTGCAGCCAGAAATTCTATATAGATGCAGGTATCAGAGGGCAGTTCTGAAATCTGCAGTTCTCTGACATACCAGCATGCCCCGCGGTAGTAATCACTGCCGCCGTCTTGGCCGTCCAGGCAGTTCCAGGTATGGGGCAGTGAGACCCGCTCCCAGTTTTCAGGAAGTATCTGGGGAATCTGTTCCTGTTTGTTTTTAGCAAAAAACCAGTCGTCTTTCAGTGTTATTATTTGTCTCATAAGTTGTGTTTCCTCCCGGTATTAGAATAATATCTGGCTGTATTCTAGCATATACAGAACCGGGAGGTGAGTAGGATTCTTGGGAATTACCGTAAAATTTATACTTTTAGGAAAGAATTTCACTTCGGTAGTCTTTGGGTGTCTTTCCAACAATTTTCTTAAACATCTTTGTGAAATAGTTTACATCGGCAATTCCGCAGTGCTGTGCAATGGTCTGAATCTGGAGATTGGATGTGTTCAGAAGAAAGACCGCATGGTTGATTCTTTTGCGTTTTACATATTCTGTCAGGGTGAGTCCGGTTTCCTTCTTAAAAAGTGCGGACAGGTAGCTGGGATTGACATTCAGGCGCTTGGCCTGGGCGTCCAGACCCAAATTCCCCGTCAGGTTTGTGGTAATCTGCGTCATAACCTTTTGTATAATAGGGGAGTAACCCTTCAGGGAATGGCTTTGAACCAGATGGCAGTATTTGCGGATAATATCTTTTTGCAGAGCCAGAGAATCAGTGGGACGGGACAGCTTCACAATTCTTTCCAGCGTATGGGAGGAAAGGTGTCCAATATGAATCGGAGGTACGTCGGCAGATTCTGCAGCTTTGCGCAGTAAAGTGTTTAACATAATGCTCTGGGCTTTCTTCCATTCCAGAGTGTTTTCCCAGGGGAAAACAGAATAGTTTTTCTTGAGGGCAAAGAAACGGTTCAGAAAGATTTCTGTGGCATTCCATTGCCCCTGGCTGACCAGCTTCAGCAGTTCGTTCTCGCAGTCGTAATATTCTTCCATGAGCTGTATGCTCAGCAGAGTTTCTCTTGGGAGCTCCATGTCCTGACTTTCCGTAGTGGGATTCAGTTCGGGAGCGGCAGGGGTTTCGATATTCTGAAAAGAAAAATTGTCTAGGGTTCCCCAAAGCAATTCTCCAAAGGTATTTACAATGGTGAAGAGGGCGCTTTCGTCTGTGAGTACGGGAATCCCGGGAGAAAAAGTCTGAGGCGCGGTTTCTTTTTCAGCAAAAACAGAAGAAACTACATAAGGTCCTATGGAAATATAGGAAGCAGGCTGCGTATCAGGAAGGCGAAAGAAAAGGAAATAGAATCCTGAAGTCCGGATCCGATAAATAGTGTTGGTTGAATCAGAAGTCAGGCAGTTGGAGAATGGCTTTAAATCTTCTGGGGACTGCAGACAGGAGACGGTCAGGTTCATGTTTTTTAGTATATTAGAAAAGAAAAGAAATTCTTTTTTCCAGTGCATAATATCCTCCTTACAGGTGACAGGGACAATAGTATATATATTGTTAATTATCGTATAATTTTTTGAGTTATTCAAGCGTAACATAAAAAAATACGGGAAGTTCACAAAAAATTACTCACATAAATGGCAGAGAGTGGGGTAATATTCAAGGACAGAACAAATACAGGAGGAGAAAATGAAATGAAGAATGAAAAAGCTATGCGTCCTTTTGGAATAAGGGATAAAGTCGGCTATATGTTTGGAGACTTCGGAAATGATTTTACATTCCTTTTTGCCAGCACCTTTCTTATGATTTTTTACACAAAGGTTCTGGGAATCGGAATGGGAATGGTAGGGACCCTGTTTCTGGTAGCCCGTTGTATTGATGCGTTTACAGATGTTACCATGGGGCAGATTGTAGACAGAGCAAAAGAACAGAAGGACGGACGTTTCCGCCCATGGATACGCCGTATGTGCGGTCCGGTGGCTCTGGCTAGCTTTCTGATGTATCAGTCCGCTCTGGCCGATGCGTCTATGACGATTAAAGTGGTTTATATGTTTGTAACGTATATTCTGTGGGGAAGCGTGTTCTATACTTCGATTAACATACCGTATGGTTCTATGGCTTCAGTACTCAGCAGTGAAAGTGATGACCGTTCCTCTCTTTCTACTTTCAGAAGTGTGGGAGCGTCCCTGGCCAGCCTCATAGTCTGCGTTGCAGGACCTATGATGGTTTACACTACAGACGAAGCGGGAAATCAGATTGTAGAAGGAAGCCGCTTTACCCTGATTGCGGGTATATTTTCCGTAAGCGCAGTGATTTGTTATCTGCTCTGCTATTTTATGACGACAGAGCGTGTGAAGAGAGCGGCGGGAACAGAAGAAAAAACAAGCGTTGTAAAATCCTTAAAATCTGCCCTGACCAGCAGGGCTTTAATCGGAATTATTGCAGCGGCAATTCTGCTTCTTTTGGCTTCCTTGATGGCACAGTCTGTAAACCAGTATGTGTTTATTGACTATTTTAAAAATAAAACGGGTCTGTCACTTTTAAGTTTATGTGCGATTATTCCGTCATTTTTACTGGCGCCGTTCATTGTTCCGCTGAGCAGAAAATTTGGTAAAAGAGAGCTTGGTGCAGCCGGATGTATTGTGGGTGGTTTATCCTCCGTTCTTTTATTCTTTATGCATACTAAGTCTATGGGATTGTATATCGCCGTTTCTGTAGTAGGATATATTGGATTTGGATTCTTTAATATGATTATCTGGGCCCTGATTACAGATGTTATCGATGACCAGGAAGTCAGAACCGGAAAACGCGAAGACGGTACGGTTTATGCGGTGTATTCCTTTGCAAGAAAAATCGGACAGGCTTTGGCCGGTGGTATGGGCGCCTGGGCTTTAGGACTGGCAGGCTACAACTCTTCCGTACAGGTGCAGACCCAGGAGGTAGCAGATAAAATTTACGGTGTGGCAACCATGCTGCCGGGAATCTTATATATTGGCGTTGGACTTTGCCTGCTGTTTCTTTATCCTTTAAGTAAGAAAAAAGTAGAAGAGAACATTCTGCTTTTGAAAGAGAGAAGACAGGACGGTGTGAAAGGAGAATAAGGAAATGATACAGGAAACTGAACCAAAAATATTAAGTAAAAAGAATCCGAAAGGTCCGCTCCTGAAGTGGTCTGCAGATTCCGGAGTGAAATTGCTGGAAAAAGACGGTTTATATTTTAAAGACTTGGCAAAAGACGGGAATTTTTATCCCTATGAAGACTGGAGACTGTCCGCACAGGAAAGGGCAGAAGATTTGGCCTCCAGGCTGTCCATAGAGCAAATTGCAGGACTGATGCTTTACAGTAAGCATCAGTTTGTACCTGGACTTTCTTCCGACTATTTCGGGAAGGTGACCTATAGCGGAACTTCTTTACAGGAGGCTCAGGTTCCTGTACATGCTTTGTCAGACCAGCAGAAAACCTTTCTCACAGAAGATTTTTTACGGCATGTTCTTGTGGTGGCTGTTTCTTCCGCAGAGTCATCTGCGAAGTGGAATAATCGTCTGCAGGCGCTGACAGAAGGATTGGAATGGGGCATACCGGTTTCCGTCAGCTCTGACCCAAGACACGGTACGACGGTATCTTTTGAGTTTGACGCCGGTGCAGGCGGAGACATTTCCCATTGGCCTGAATCTTTGGGAATGACAGCGGCATTTGACCCGGAATTGGTGAGAAAGTTCGGGAAAATTGCTTCACAGGAGTATCGGGCGCTGGGAATTAATACTGCCTTGTCTCCTCAGATAGATTTAAGCACAGAGCCCCGCTGGAGCCGTTTCGGAGGAAGCTTCGGAGAACATTCCGGCTTGAGCGCAGAACTGGCGGAAGCTTATTGTGACGGATTCCAGACTTCGGAAGGTGAGAAGGAGATTGAGGACGGCTGGGGGTATGACAGTGTAAATGCCATGGTGAAGCACTGGCCGGGCGGAGGCGCCGTAGAAGGCGGACGTGATGCCCATTTCCCATGCGGAAAATATTCTGTTTATCCGGGAAATAATTTCGAAGAGCATTTAATTCCATTTACGGAAGGTGCTTTTAAGTTAAAGGGAAAGACCAAAATGGCCAGCGCAGTTATGCCTTATTATACCATTATTTACGGACAGCCCGGAGGCGAGAATGTAGGGTGCAGTTACAGCAAATATCTGGTTCAGGATTTGCTGCGGGGAACCTGCAATTACGACGGTGTTGTCTGCACAGACTGGAGTATTACAGCGGATGAAGGCCCTCTTGACAGTATGTACAGCGGAAAATGCTGGGGCGTAGAGCATTTGAGTGAACCGGAGAGATGTTATAAGGTTATTATGGCAGGCGTAGACCAGTTCGGCGGTTTAAACGAGAAGGAAAATGTTCTGAAGGCATATGAAATTGGGGTAAAGGAACACGGAGAAGCCTTTATGAAGCAAAGATTTCAGGATTCTGCCCGCAGACTTCTGAAAAATATTTTCCGTACCGGATTGTTTGAAAATCCGTATCTGGTTCCGGAAGAATCCGCAAGGCTTGTGGGATGTCCGGAATATATGCAGGAAGGGTTTGAAGCCCAGCTGAAGTCTGTGGTTATGCTGAAAAACAGGAATCAGGTGCTGCCTCTTAAGGAAAAGACTAAGGTATATGTTCCTAAGCAGTATATACCCGCCTATACGGACTGGATGGAAAATCAGGTGAAAGAGCATTGGGAATTACCAATGAATCCTGGGCTGCTGAACAAATACTTTACACTGGTGGATACACCACAGGAGGCAGAGGCTGCAATCTGCTTTTTGAGACAGCCGGATGGCGCCGGGTTCAGCCTTTTAGGAGGATATGATGCAAAAGACAGGGAAAACGGAGGGAACGGATACCTTCCGGTGAGCCTTCAGTACCGCCCGTATACGGCAGAAAAAGCAAGGGAACACAGCATTGCAGGGGGTGATCCGCAGGAAGATTTTATCAACAGAGGATATAAAGGAAAGACCACAGAAGTAGACAATGAATGCGACCTGGATATGCTTCTGGATACCCGCAGACAGATGGGAGATAAGCCTGTGATTGCCTGCGTGAGCATGACGGGGCCTATGGTGATGGCAGAATTTGAAGAGGCAGCGGACGCAATTCTCACCACCTTTGGAAATCTTCCCCAGGCTTTAATGGAAATTATCAGCGGAAGGAAAGAACCGTCAGGTTTGCTTCCTCTGCAGATTCCGGAAAATATGGATACCGTGGAAGAGCAGTATGAGGATGTTCCTTTTGATATGATATGTCATGTGGACAGTGAGGGACATACCTATGATTTCGGATATGGATTAAACTGGAAAGGCGTTATCTATGATGAACGTGTCAGAAAATATGCTCATCATCCGGAGAAAAATATCAATAAAAAAGATATGGAAACAGAAAGCTAAGAGCTGTTTTGAGAAGCTGACAGTTTTCTGAAGCGTTTGGACAAGGGCAGAAAGTTGAGAAAGAGACTTTCTGTCCTTGTTATATTGTTCAGTCAGAAAGCGAAATCAATTCTCCTCGAAATGCTTTTTTACAAATTTTTAGATTCTTTGTCCGCTCTCATTTTCTGAATATATTCTTTGGGTGTCATTTTCGTATATTTTTTAAATAAGTGGCTGAAATACTGCGGATTATTGCCGCACCCTACTTGTTCCGCGATAGAGTAGATTTTTTCAGCGTCACAATTAATTAAAAGCTGCTTGGCTTTCTTAATGCGCAGTTCATTCAGATAAGCGGAGAATTTTATCCCGGTTTGCAGAACAAACTGGCGGCTTACATAGTCTACATTCATAAAAAGCTGATTTTCTACAATCCATTTCAAGGTTAAATTGCAATCCCCGATATGTTCATTGGTGTAATCTAAAATTTCCTGTATAAAAGGTTTCAGTTTTCCATTGCTGATAACCGGTGCGGGATACAGAATTTCCAGTTTCTCAAAAAGAAAATCGCAGATTTCCTGATTGGAAGCTACAGAAGCGGTAAACATCATAAAATTGGTCAGTTCCGCAGCAGGAAGGGAAGTAAAATTCTGCATGGCCCTTAATAAAAGGCTGTTGACCAGGGAACGGAGAAAGTTCAAGTCTTTAATAGAAGTTATAAGCTGCTTTAATTCCGCCAGAAGATTTTGGTGCAGGGTTTCATCCGTTTCCTTTGCCAACAGGTCGGAAATCTCCAATGTTTTCTGAAATACATAGTTGTAATTGCAGATGGTAATGGGATGGGTGCCGGAGTACAGGTAAATGGTTTCGTAGCGTTTTACTTTCCGGCACACAGTTTCCAGAAGCGGCATGAGGGCATCATAAATTTCTTCCTGAAAAGTACATGGACTTTGTGTCAGACTCTCTGAAAGAAATCCGGAAAGGCCGGACAGGTCAGAAAATCCCTTTGCCGGGTGGGGAAAGAAAAATAACAGAGAATTTTTCACATAAACGCAGGCAAAGGAAGAATCAAGGCCATGGCTTTTGAAAAAATACTGTATCAGGGAAATACAGGAACTGACAAAGGATTCTTCCAGAAAAAATACATAGCATAAATGGTAGGGGGTATGATAGAAATCAAGGTAGGTTTCATAAAGGGGCGGCAGCTTTTTAGCAGGCAGGTCTGAAGACAGAAGCTGCAGCAAAATATCATACATCAAATTTTTCTGCAGATGCCCGCCCAAAGAGGGCAGACTTTGCCCTGCAGCCTGTGAGGGCAGCTTTTTGTAATGCTCCTTTATAGAGTCCTTTACGGCCTCTATGATTTCCTGTTCGCTGCAGGGCTTTAAGATATAGTGTTTGATGCCGTATTTCATGGCTTCCCTGGCATAGGAAAAATCATGATATCCGGAAAGGATAATAAACTGGATATTATCATGATTCTGGGTGATTTTCTGAATCAATTCCAAGCCTGACAATTTAGGCATGCGAATGTCTGTCAGGACAATGTCGGGATATTCATCTAAAATAGCATCGTAAGCCTCAAGACCGTTCTTACATACCCCTACAATTTCAATATCAAGGCTTTTCCAGTCTATAATACTGCACATAGTTTCACGGATTATTTTTTCATCATCAGCAATCAGCAATCGAAGCATATCGGTCTCTCCTTTTTGCGTCAGTCCTGTCAGGGACTGTTATTTTTACGGTGGCAAACATTTCTTCGTTGATAAATTCCAGGCTGCAGGAATCTCCGAAGGCCAGCTCCAGTCGCTTGTAAACATTCAGAATTCCAATGCCGAAGCCGTTTGGAAGGATTTCCTTAGAAATCAGTTTTTCCAGAAGGTTTTCTTCGAACCGGGACTCCGTATTGGACACGGTAATCACAATGCATTCCGTTTCCCGGTGTGCTTTTATATAAATCAAACATTCATCGCTGTCCTCCTCCAGGGTATAGTGAATTGCATTTTCAACCAGGGGCTGCAGTGTGAATTTAGGAAGGTAAGTATCCACAAGTTCGGGCGGTATCTCCGTTTCACAGCGCAGACTGTCTTCAAAGCGGATTTCCTGAATATTCATATAGTATTTAACCAATTCCAGTTCCTGGGACAGAGACGAATCTTTGTTTTTCCGGCTCAGTGTAATCCGCAGCAGCTTTCCCAGGGATTCTGTCATCAAGGAGATAGGTACGTCTTTCAACAGCTTTGCCCTCCAGTTAATGGACTGTAGGGTATTGTACAAAAAATGGGGATTTATCTGCATTTCCAGCGCTTTTAATTGTGACTCCTTGGCAAGCAGTTTGTGTTCATAGTTTTCTTTTATCAGAGTCAGTATTTTTGCGGCCATGGAATCAAATTGCTGATGGAGAAGACCGATTTCGTCATAACGGTTTTCGTATGAATAAGGGCAATGAATAATTTCAAATTTTTCATTTCCAAAGGCCTTTATTTTGGTCATCAGCGCGTCAAAATGTGTTACCAGGGGTTTCATAAGCACTTTGGTAAGCAAAATACAAAGAAGAAGGCTGGAAAACAGGATGAAGATAAAAAGTTGCTGGAAAAATTGAATATTCTTGTACATATCCTCATAAGGCGAGAGACAGAAATAATCCCAACCGGTATCTGTAATGCATCCCCGTATAGTAAAGTAACGGTCTTGGCAGATTTTTTGAATGGAATATTCGCCTAAATCCACTTTTTCCAGTGCAAATCTTTCGTAATTTTTCAGCGAAGCCGGTGCATAAAGGGTCTGGCTGCCGTTGCACAGAATGTAGGACACAGAATCCTGACTTTGGTTTGGGGCGGAGATGTCTTCCATCATCTGCCGGATATTAATATTTATAATCAGCACTCCCAGGTCGTCCAGTTTCAGGTGTTCAATCCGGCGAAGGCTTCGTACCAGAAAAATCCCGTAAGTATCACAGTAATCGGTAATCCAGCAGAGCCGTCCGTCCTGAGTCCGGGCTGTTTCCAAGATTTCTGATTGAAGTTCAGAGGGAAGAACATGGGAATCAATGCCGGAAGACAGAACAGAAAACTTGTCAGTAACTACCTGTACATAATCTACATAGTAAGATTTGTACTTTTGATAGTAGTTGTTTAGCGCGGCATGTACCCGGGCATAAGAATTAGAGGGCGTGTTGCTGCCATTGCCGTCCTTGCTTTCCGAAAGGGCTGTCTGTATGGAATTATCTTCTAAAATAAAATTAGCCATGCCCTGTACCGTGTGCAGATTCCGGGAAATATCTTTGGAGGAATAAGTCAGCAATTCCCCGGAAGTCTGATACAGCATACGATTGCTGGAACGTATAATCAACAGGAAGCCAGCAAGGATAAATAACGCAAATAAGAAGATTCCCGGAAGCAAAAGTATAAGAAACTTTTGGGCAAGCGGGGCATTTTGTACTTTTTTTCTTATTTTATGAAACATGAAGTCTACCTCCATTTTCTTTAATTTTCAGTAATGATATTATAACAGTTAGAAAAGAAAAAACCAATGAAAGAGGAAAAAATGCAAGGTTTCGTCTAAGAAGAACTAGGTTTTGTTTCTTTCTTCTGTCTGAAACATGGCATATAATAAACATCACAAACGACGGTCGTGAAAAAATGTAAAGGAAAAGAGGTTGAAGAGACTATGAAAAGAAGAGTGTTAGCAGTGATTCTTGGTATGACTATGGTTTGCAGTATGGCAGCCTGCGGCGGAAGCAGCGGAGAAAAGGAAAACAGTGAGAGCACAAAGGAAGATTCCGGAAAACTGACCTTTGCCTGGTGGGGTAACCAGGTACGAAATGAGCGTACCAGTAAAATTCTGGAAATGTATTCGGAAGAAAATCCTGGCGTAACCTTTGACGGACAGTTTTCAGAGTGGAATGATTACTGGAATAAACTGGCAACAGCGTCAGCAGGACATACGATGCCGGATATTGTGCAGATGGATTTACAGTACTATGACCAGTATGTAAAGAATGGATTGCTTCTGGACCTGACACCATATATAGAGGAGGGAAAACTGAACTTGTCAGATGTAGATGAGAGCATTCTGGATTCTGCAAAAGTAGACGGAAAGACTTATGCAGTCTGCAATGGCGTGAACGCACCTGCACTGCTGTACAATAAAACCGCTTTGGATAAAGTGGGAATTCAAGTGAAAGATGGGATGACCATTGATGAATTTGTAGAACTGTCTAAAGAAGTAAAGGAAAAAACGGGATTGCGCACCAATATTGGATATAATCATGAAACTCTGCCAGAGTACTGGCTTAGAGCAAAAGGCCAGGTGTTTTTTGAAGAAGGAAAGCTGGGGGCAAAAAGTGCAGATGATATCAGTACTATTTTTGACCTGGAAGAACAGGCGGTGAAAGAGGGCTGGCATGTAGACCCCAGTGTATTTACAGAGATTACGGTAGGCTCTGCCGAGCAGGACCCTATGGTTTACGGAAGCAATGAAGACAGCATGTCTTGGTGTACTTTTGCTTACTCCAATCAGTTATCTTCAATTCAGCAGGCTGCACCGGAAGGGGTAGAAATCGGAATTACTACCTGGCCTTCAGATGACCTGGAAAAATCTAATTATCTAAAGCCCAGCCAGTTTTTTGCAGTAACGGCGGATTGTAAAAATCCAGAAGAAGCCGTAAAAGTGTTGGATTATATTACAAATTCTGTGGAATGTAACGAAGTATTACTGGGAGAAAGAGGTGTGCCGATTTCTCAGAAAGTATCAGAGGCCATCACTCCCCAGTTAGATGAAACCAATCAAAAGATAGTGGGTTACATTAACCAAGTGGTCACTCCAACCTGTAGTACCATAAATCCTGCAGCGCCTAATGGGGCAAATGAAGTTTACGATTTGCTCAAAAATTTAGAGGAACAGGTACTATACGGTCAGATTACCGCAGAAGACGCAGCGAAACAATTATTTGAAGAGGGAAATGCCTTCATGGAGGCAGGCGCTCAATAAAGAAAAGGAGTCGAGGAAAGTATGAAAAAGACAAAGCAAATGTCCATACGCAAAAAGCTGAATACCGAAAGTGCAGCAGGTATTATCTGCACCATGCCTTTTATTATTGGATTCCTGTTGTTTATGATAGTCCCTATGGGAATTTCCCTGTACTACTCTTTCTGCAATTATGATATCCTTTCCGCACCCAAGTGGTGCGGTCTGGATAACTACATTAAGATGTTTACAGATGACCCAAAATTCTGGAAATCTATTGCAGTAACCTTTTATTTTGCGTTGGTTTCCGTGCCCCTGCGACTGATTTTTGCCTTGATTGTAGCAATGATTCTGGTAAAGAGCAGTAAGGCATCTGCTTTTTACAGAGCCGTATATTATCTGCCTTCCATTATTGGAGGCTCTGTTGCAGTGGCGATTCTGTGGAAAAGAATGTTTGCAGCAGACGGTGTAGTGAATAAAATTTTGTCTGTGTTTGGATTTCCAGCGGATTTTGCATGGCTGGGAAATACGAAGACCGCTATCTGGACGCTGATTATTCTGGCAGTTTGGCAGTTTGGTTCTTCTATGTTGATTTTCCTTTCAGCATTGAAGCAAATTCCCACAGAATTGTACGAGGCGGCAGATGTGGACGGGGCTAATAAATGCAATAAATTTTTCAAAATTACCCTGCCCCTTTTGACCCCCACTATTTTCTTTAATCTGGTCATGCAGATGATAAACGGATTCCTGGCCTTTACCCAGTGCTTTATCATTACTCAGGGAAAACCCATGGATTCTACATTATTTTATACCGTGTACACCTATTTCCAGTCCTTTAAGTTTTACAATACCGGATACGGCGCAGCCCTGGCATGGATTATGCTGCTTCTTATTGGGCTGATTACACTGGTATTATTTGCAACAAAGAAATTTTGGGTTTATGATGAAGGGAATTAACGGATATGAAGAAAGCAAGAATACATAGAAAAATTATCTATCATGTCATAGTTACCATATTTGGCCTGATTATGATTTATCCGCTGGTCTGGATGATTATGAGCTCCTTTAAAGATACAAATACTATTTTCACTACAGCGGGACAGTTGATTCCTGAAAAATTTACATTGGATAACTACATCAATGGATGGAAAGGATTTGCAGGAGTAAGTTTTGGAACCTTCTTCAAAAACTCTTTGTTTATTTCCGTAGTAGCGACTGTGGGAACTGTATTTTCATCTTCCATAGTAGCTTATGGACTTGCGAGATGTAAGTTTAAAGGTAAAAGAATTTTGGTAGTTGCCATGCTGCTGTCCATGATGCTGCCGGCACAGGTGTTGATGATTCCTCAGTATCTCTGGTATCAGAAACTGGGGTGGGTAAATTCCTATATGCCTTTGATTGTACCATATTGTTTTGCCATTCAGGGTTTCTTTACCTATTTGATGATGAATTTCATTCAGGGAATTCCCAGAGAACTGGACGAAGCGGCAAAGATTGACGGCTGCTCGTATTACGGGATTTTCGGAAGAATTATTTTTCCGCTGATGCTTCCGGTATTGATTACATCTGGTATTTTTTCCTTTATGTGGAGATGGGACGATTTCCTGTCTGCCCTGCTTTACATTAATGATTCAACAAAATATCCGGTGAGTCTTGCTTTGAAATTATTTAGTGACCCTGGTTCTTCTTCCGATTACGGCGCTATGTTTGCTATGGCTACACTGTCTGTACTGCCGATTATGCTGATATTTATTTTCCTGCAAAAATATATTGTAGAAGGAATCAGTACCTCCGGCTTAAAAGGTTAAGTATGACGTGAATATGAAATTTGATGAAAAGGAGAATGTCTTATGATTTACAAAGAAGGAAAAGTGTCTGATGTACAAATTGCTTACATAGGGGGAGGTTCCAGAGGTTGGGCTTGGACTTTCATGACTGATTTGGCATTGGAACCTAATATGAGCGGAACTATTCGTCTGTATGATTTGAATGAAAACGCAGCAAAGGCGAATGAAACAATCGGAAATCATGTTACAGAAAGAGAAGAAGCAGTTGGTAAGTGGAAATATGAAACTTATACAGATGCAGAACAGGCGTTAACTGGGGTGGATTTCATTGTAATTTCCATTCTTCCGGGAACTTTTGAGGAGATGGCTGTTGATGTACATATGCCGGAGCGTTTGGGAATTTATCAATCTGTAGGAGATACTGCGGGACCGGGAGGTATTATGCGTGCACTTCGCACCATTCCCATGTTTGTAAAAATTGCAGAGGATATTAAAAAGTATGCTCCGTCTGCCTGGGTTATCAACTATACCAATCCTATGAGTTTATGTGTGAAAACGCTGTATCATACTTTCCCGGAAATTAAGGCATTTGGTTGCTGCCACGAAGTTTTTGGCACACAGAAAGTTTTAAAAGCCATTGCAGAAGAAAAGCTGCATTTGGAAAACGTGGATAGAAGAGACATTCATGTTAATGTATTGGGTATCAACCACTTTACATGGTTTGATTATGCAGCATATAAGGGTGTTGATTTGTTCCCTGTTTATAGAGAATATATTGAAGAACACTATGAAGAGGGATACAATGAGCCGGATAAAAACTGGGCAAACAGCGCCTTCAACTGTGCCCATAGAGTAAAATTTGATTTATTTAAACGCTATGGTTTCATTGCAGCAGCAGGAGACCGCCATCTGGCAGAATTTATGCCGGGTGATGAATATTTAAATGACCCAGAAACAGTGAAAAGTTGGAAATTCGGTCTGACAACGGTAGACTGGAGAAAGAAGGATTTAAAAGAACGTCTGGAAAAGAGTGACAGACTGTTACACGGCGAAGAAGAAGTCGAGTTGAAACCGACAGGAGAAGAAGGAATTCTTTTAATCAAGGCGCTTTGTGGTTTGGAAAGAGTAGTGAGCAATGTAAATATTCCGAATACAGCTTTGCAGATACCGAATCTTCCTGCATCTGCAGTTGTAGAAACAAATGCAGTATTTGAAAGAGATGCCATTCGTCCAGTTGCAGCAGGAAAAATACCGGAGAATGTGAGAACATTGATTATGCCCCATGTGGAAAATCATGAGACAACTTTGAAAGCAGCCTTAACTTGTGACAAAGAACTGGTAGTACAGGCCTTTTTGAATGACCCGCTTGTAAAGGGTAAAAAGTGTACAGAAGAACAGGTTAGAGAACTGGTAGATGATATGCTTCAGGGAACCTTGAAATATCTGCCAGAAGGCTGGAAAAATTAAATTTGTGAAACCTTTCATTTTTTTGGGCAGGATTCTACTATTGGTGGAACCTGCCTGTTCCTTAAAATGTAGTGGAAACCTGCCGGTGTCTGTGTTACAATATATATGAAAGCATTATATTTCCACTATCTAAAAAATCTGTTGCGGCATCTGCCGTGTCTGAAACTCTGACAGCATATCAAGGAAAATCTCAATGCTTTTATTCACAAGAAACAGAAAATGCAGAGAGGTTTTAGGAGACATGTTGGAGGATAACAGATAAAGAAGGGTTATCTGTTGCCAAAATGGAAAATGTTTGGCAGAGTGTTTCCACCTCCTGCAAAGAAAAGAGGAGGTATTTACATTATGGAAACAATGAAAACCGTTCCAAACAGAATGTATAAGGCTACGGTGTTTGCCATGCTTTTTGAGGACAAAAAGCGTTTGCTGGAACTTTATAATGCCATTAGCGGAAAACATTATACGGACCCGGATATGTTGGAAATTAACACTTTGGAAAATGCCATTTATATGGCTGTGAAAAATGATATTTCTTTTCTCATAGATGCCAGATTGTCGTTATATGAGCATCAGTCCACATACAGTCCCAATCTTCCGCTTCGGTTTCTGTTGTATATTTCCAGTCTTTTTTCGTCTATGACAAAGGAGCTGAATCTGTATGGAACAAAGCCCATAGAACTTCCGACACCCCAGTTTGTGGTATTCTATAATGGTTTACAGGAACAGCCAGACAGAAAAATACTGAAACTTTCAGACCTTTATACGGTAAAAGGAGAGTGCAATCTGGAGCTGGAAGCGGTAGAAAAGGCTATAGAAGAGTGCATCCGGGAAGGGATTTTGAAAGAATTTCTGGAAAAGAATAAAGCGGAGGCAAGGAATATGAGCATATTTGAATATGACCAGGAAAAGCACCTCAGGCAGGAGCGGGAAGAAGCCTGGGAAGAGGGAAGAAAGGTTGGAGTAGAGGCTGGAATTCTTCAGGGATTAGAGAAAGGGTTGGCACAGGGAAAAGAACAGGGAAAATATGATATGCTCTGTAAACTCATACAGAAAAAGCTGAACAAAGGAAAGAATACAGCCGAGATTGCCAAAGAACTGGAAGAACCGGAAGAGGTTATCATCGGTATTTTGGAGAAACTATAAAATTCATGCTTCACCAATACTGTAAGGACATTTTGGGAGGGCAGGATTCCACTATTGGTGGAACCTGCCTGTTTCTTAATGTGGACTTTAGTCTGTTTCGCCCATTGGAGTTTTTCGTTGATCCGAAAAATGGAGATGGGCGAAACAATAATCCACCCGCTATGCGGGTGCGCGTCGATTGTTATACAAAAAAA
>NZ_JBBEWO010000031.1:0-25504 GCF_038739805.1 Blautia acetica
TGTGCTTTTATTTGTGGTTTTGCAGACCCACATTCATCATAGCACAGGAGTTCTTGCTTATATCTAAAGATTTCTCCCACCACCCGCATAGCAGGTGGTTTATTTCATTGCTGACACAAGCAAAAGGTTCCCTTACCTATCGGTAAAGAAACCTTTCTCTGTCTTCACTATGAAATTTTATTAAGTATTTCCCGTTTCTTAATATAAAATTATAAATACTTTTTCAATGCTTCCACTTTATCCAGTTTTTCCCATGGCAGGTTCAAATCGTTTCTTCCGAAATGTCCGTAAGCTGCTGTCTGCTTGTAAATCGGACGGCGAAGGTCGAGCATTTTGATAATACCTGCCGGTCTTAAATCAAAGTTTTCACGAATGATTTCTACCAGACGGTTATCAGAAAGTTTCCCTGTTCCGAATGTATCCACCATAACGGAAGTAGGATGAGCCACACCAATGGCATAAGAAAGCTGGATTTCACATTTCTTTGCCAGACCTGCTGCCACAATGTTCTTTGCTACATAGCGGGCTGCGTATGCTGCAGAACGGTCTACCTTTGTGCAGTCCTTACCGGAAAATGCACCGCCGCCGTGACGTGCATATCCGCCGTAAGTATCTACAATAATTTTACGTCCGGTCAAACCACTGTCTCCGTGAGGGCCGCCGATTACGAAACGTCCAGTAGGATTGATAAAGAATTTTGTATTCTCGTCTACCATTTCCTTTGGCAGAATCACATCAAAAACGTGTTTCTTAATATCTTCATGAATCTGTTCCTGGCTTACTTCCGGGTCATGCTGTGTAGAAAGCACTACTGCATCCAGACGTACCGGTTTGTCATTTTCATCATACTCTACGGTAACCTGTGTCTTTCCGTCCGGTCTTAAATAAGTCAGAGTACCGTCTTTACGAACCTTTGTAAGCTGTAAAGCCAGTCTGTGGGCCAAAGCAATCGGATATGGCATATATTCTTCGGTTTCATCTGTAGCAAAACCAAACATCATACCCTGGTCACCTGCACCGATAGCGTCCAGCTCTTCCTCAGACATTTTATTTTCTTTAGCTTCCAGAGCCTTGTCCACGCCCAATGCAATATCTGCAGACTGCTCGTCAATAGTAGTGATAACGCCGCAGGTATCTGCATCAAATCCATATTTTGCTCTTGTGTATCCGATTTCGCGAACCGTATCTCTTACGATTTTCGGAATATCCACATAAGCGTTTGTTGTGATTTCACCCATTACCATCACCATACCTGTTGTGGTTGCTGTTTCACAAGCAACACGGCTCATTGGGTCTTTTTCCATAAGCGCGTCCAGAATGGCATCGGAAATGGCGTCGCACATTTTATCCGGATGGCCTTCTGTTACTGATTCAGATGTAAACAATCTTTTTTCCATGTATGAATTCTCCTTTTCTTTGTCTGTATATTTTCTCCTGCCCGGTGGTTCTCCATTCAGAACACATTTCCGCGTAAAAAATGAGCCCACCTAAGCGGACTCATCTATATTTCGTAATATGAACCCTCTTATTGTTCGACTACTCGCTCAGGTTGGCACCTTCCGCTTGGCGGGGTTGCCGTGACTTCACAGTTCCTATGTAACTCCATCACTCTGAATAAGAGAAAATATAAATATTCAGTTGCAAATATTACAATAACCTTTTTGCAGGCTTTCGTCAAGTATTATTTTTATCCCACTCTCAGCTGAAACTTCTTCAGTTCCTTCTCGCTGGACACTTTTTCGATTTCTGCTCCAAGGCTTCTGAGTTTCTCCTCGAATCTCTCATACCCTCTCTGGATATACACAATATCATCTACAATGGTAATGCCTTCAGAAGCCAGTCCTGCAATAACAAGGGCTGCTCCCGCACGCAAATCAGGCGCACTGACTCTGGCACCGGTAAGCTTCTGCACACCGTCAATGATGGCGGTATTGCCTTCCACCTTAATATTGGCACCCATTCTTGCCAGCTCGTCCGCATATTTGAAACGATTCTCAAAAATACTCTCCGTTACAATGCTTGTCCCTTCGGCCAGTACCAGAGCTACCGCAAACTGCGGCTGCATGTCCGTAGGATAGCCGGGATACGGCATGGTTTTTACATTCGTGCGTTTCAGACGCTTATTAGCCACTACACGCACAGCGTCATCAAACTCTTCCACCTGACATCCGATTTCCTCCAGCTTTGCGGTGGTGGCTTCCAAATGCTTAGGAATGACATTTTTTACCATAACATCTCCCATGGTAGCGGCTGCCGCACACATGAAAGTACCTGCCTCAATCTGGTCCGGAATGATGGAATATGTGGTTCCGTGAAGTTTTTCCACACCCTGAATACGGATAACATCTGTTCCCGCACCTTTGATGTTGGCTCCCATGCTGTTTAAGAAGTTGGCAACATCCACCACATGAGGCTCTCTGGCCGCATTTTCAATGGTTGTGTTCCCCTCTGCCATAGCTGCTGCCATCATAATATTAATGGTAGCGCCTACAGACACCATATCCAGGAAAATATGCTTTCCGGTCAGATGGTCTGCCTTTGCCACAACAGCTCCGTGAATAATATCCACAGACGCTCCCAGGGCCCGAAATCCCTTTAAATGCTGGTCAATAGGACGACTGCCGATATTACAGCCTCCCGGAAGCGGAACTTCCGCATTTTTATACTTGCCTAAAAGAGCCCCTAAAAGATAATAGGACGCTCTGATTTTCTTAATATACTCATACTCCACGCTGATATTTCCGATAGTCACCCCTGCAATTTTCACCTCTGTAGGACTGATACGGTCAACGGTTGCACCAATTTCTCTGATTGCTTCCAATAAAACATTAATATCTCGAACATCCGGTAAGTTCTCAATGTGTACCGTTTCATCTGTCATAATCGCCGCTGCCAAAATGGCAAGTGCTGCATTCTTTGCACCGCCAATCTCTACTTCGCCGACTAACGGATTTCCACCTTTGATAACATACTGTTCCATATACGCACCTCTTATTTTTCCAGGCAACAATGGCCTTGTCTCAATCTATATTCACTGCTTTTCTGCAGTATTGACATTTTCTAAATTATTTTCTGAATTCTATATAAAAAGCCATATCCGAATCAAAGTCTGTCTTTCAAAATATCCTATTATTATTTTATGGCTTACCCATTATATTATAACAGATAAGCCCATTTGTAAATAAAAATTAACATTTTCATCGGATACACATGTTTTCTCTTTCGATATTCTCTATTATTTTTTCAGTTTCTCTATAATTTTCTGTAAAGTCTCTTCTATATTCAGATTTTTCTCATCAACAACAATATCTGCATATTTTTCATACAGAGGCGTTCTCTCATCATACAGGTCTTTCAGCGTCTGTCCGTCTCTGAGAACCACACCTCTTCCTTTGAGATTTCCCAGTCTCTGTCTGAGGATTTCATAGTCCAGCTTTAAATACACCACTGTACCAATTTCCCGCAGATGCTCCATGGCCTCTGTGCAGTAGGCAACGCTTCCGCCTGTGGCAATCACTGCTTTTTCCGTTTCAATAGAGGCGTTCACCCGGTTTTCAATTTTCAGAAATCCGTCCTGTCCCTCGTCGGCGATAATTTCGCGCAACAGTCTTTTCTCTGCTTTCTGAATCAGAAGGTCTGAATCCACAAACTCATATCCCAGCACTTTTGCCAGAATGATACCCACGGTGCTTTTTCCCACACCCGGCATTCCAATTAATACTACATTCTGCTTTTCCATGGCTGTTTACCCCTTCTTTCTCGGCTGTTTCTTCTTCCGTTTCTTCTTAATGCTGTATCCGAAAGTCCCCAGCTTTTTCCCAAGTCCATAATATTCTCCATGAGAATATACAATAGGATTTGCCGAAGCCAAATCAAACTTCCCCTTCTCGTCCATATAAGCCGTATCCACATGCACAGCCAGTACATCTGCAGTAAAGACACTGTGGCTTCCGTATTCTTGAATCTCTCTTACCCGGCACTCAATGGACACGGGAGATTCCCCAATCATGGGCACCCCTACATGGCTTGCCTTTTCTCTGGTCAGACGCAGTTCTTTAAACTTATCCACATCCCGGCCCGATTTCACACCGCAGTAATCCGTGGCAAAAGCCAGCTTTTCCGTTGTCAGGTTAATTACAAATTCTCTGGTATCCGTAAGCATTTTATAAGAATATCGCTCCGGTCTTACGGAAATAGATACCATTGGCGGATTGGTACACACCGTTCCGGCCCATGCTACCGTAATAATATTGTCATGCCCTTCCTCATCTGCCACACTGACCATTACCACCGGCAGCGGATACAGCATGTTTCCGGGTCTCCACTCTGCTTTCGCCATACAAATCTCCTTCGCTTTCCTGATTCTGTTTCTTAATTATTATTCTGCTGCAGGGTTCCGATAAATGCAGGAATCAGCTGTTTCTTCCTGGAAACCACTCCCTGCAGTACATAGCCGCCCTGCGCTTCCTTTACGCCAAAGGATTCCTCCACCAGACGGCAGCTTCCCTCTCCGTAACAGATGACTTCTGAAGATTCTTCTAAAATATTCGTCAGCATAAAGAACACCATGGAAATTCCGTTTTTCCCACATTCATGCTGCATAAAAGGAATCAGCCGCTGCTTCAAATCCTCCAGTTCCTCTGCATTCATGGAACTTATCTGTCCCACGCCGAAATTCACCTTGTCAGAAGTGAAACGCTTGAAATCCTGATAGAATATAACCTCTGTGGTCTTCCCCTTCAGATTGCTGCCTGCCGTAAACATTTCCTTTGCGTGTTCTTCGATATTAATACCTGCAATAAGCGCCAGCGCACCTGCCGCCATTTTATCAGAAGAAGTACAGGTAGGAGAGCGGAACATCAGCGTATCTGAAATAATAGCTGAGCACAGAAGACCTGCAATAGCCGGACTGATTTCCAGCGCCTTTTCCGTATACATCTGATACATAATGGTGGCTGTACAGCCCACCGGCTGGTTACGGAACATAATGGGCTGCAGAGTTTCCAGAGAGCCCAGTCTGTGGTGGTCTATAATTTCCAACACCTCAGCTGCGTCAATGTTGTCTACAGCCTGAGTTTTCTCATTATGGTCAACCAGAATCAACTGCTTCTTCTTCATTCCCAACAAATTACGGCGGGAAACCGTTCCGATATACTTCCCGTGCTTATTTACCACCGGAAAGGCCCTGTGCCGGTTCTTTACCATGATATCCCGAATATGGTCTGTAAAATCATCTGTCTGAAAGGTAATGAGATTTTCCTTTTTCATAATGTGTTTCACCGGAATACTCTGATTGATCAGCCGGGCTACCGTAAAGGTATCAAGGGCAGACTGAATCACCACACACTGATTCTTCTCTGCCGCCATTTTAATATCCTCTGCTACCTCCGCATGATTACACACAATAATGCAGCTCACATTCTGCTCAATGGCACACAAATGGTCTTCATGGCGGTCTCCTAAAATGACCAAATCGTCTTCTTCCAGAAATTCTCCCAGTTTGTCCGGATGTGCTGCACCGATAACCACTTTCCCCTTTACAAAGTAGCCGTGGGAGTTTCCTGTCACCACAGTACCCTCCACAGTGTTGGCAATGCTTCTGTATTGGGTTCTGGCATTAGACAGAAAATAATTGTCATGGGCGTCCATGTAGGATTTTGCAATATCCCCCGTGGTAATCAGCCCCTCTAACTGTCCGTCCTCCTTGGTAATAGGAAGTGTTACGGCGCTGCTCTCTTTCATAATGGCCCAGGCGTCTTTAATCGAAATATTGTTGGGAACTCCCGGTGTTTCCCGAATTTCCATGTCCTTCACCTGGATTCCCACATCCGAAAGATATCCCGGCGCCTCCACGCCAAACTTTTTCAGAACATACTCGGTTTCTTCATTTATCTGTCCTGCACGCTTTGCAGAATATTTACATCCGTTGTTCACTCTGTTTTTGATATCTGCATAAGCAATTGCCGAACAGATAGAGTCCGTATCCGGATTTTTGTGTCCTATAATGTATATTTTCCCCTGTTTCGCCATATCCTTTTCCTTTCAGGTTTTCCAGCATGAAATGCGATAATTGATGATTTTATAGTAACACACTTCTAAATCAATGGCAATTGTGTTATACTGGACGCAAATCGAAAATTGGGAGGTACAAACATGTCAGAAGAAACAAAGAAACAGGAAACGATGGAAGATTTCATGGAGGAAATCAACGCGTCTTTCTCCAATTTCCGGGATGACGATATGCTCATCTGGGACAAACTGGTGCAGATGCAGGAAGATAAAACAGAATTTGAAGTCACAGTAGAAGGCATTGTAAAGGGCGGCGTCATTGCCTATGTGGAAGGTATCCGGGCTTTTATTCCGGTTTCCAAGCTGGCTCTGCACTATGTAGAAAATCCGGAAGACTATCTGAAAAAGACACTGATGGTAAGAGTATTTGAAGCAGACGAACAGGAGAACCGCCTGATTCTGTCCGCCAAAGAAATCTTAAAGGAAAAGGCAGACGCTGAAAAACTGGATAAAATCAATGATATTAAAGTGGGAAGCATTGTAGAAGGAAAAGTAGATTCTCTGCAGACTTACGGTGCATTTATTGATTTGGGAGACGGACTCTCCGGTCTGGTACATATTTCCCAGATTTCTGATAAGAGAATCAAATCCCCCAAAGCCGTTTTAAACATAGGGGATACCGTGACAGCGAAAGTCATCAAAAACGAAGACGGCAAAATCAGCCTGAGCATGAAGGCTCTGATAGAGATTCCGGAAGAAAAAGAGGAAGAACCGGATTATGAACTGCCGGAAAGCGAGGAAATTTCCACCTCTTTGGGTTCTCTGTTTAAAAATCTGAAATTATGAGAAAACTATTAAATCGTTTCTTTATTGAAGGTTCCAGTGGTATGGCCTGCGGTCTGTTTGTGACGCTGGTACTGGGAACCGTTCTGCAGCAGACTGCAGGACTTCTGGAAGGGCAAATGGCTGCCCTTCTTCTTCATCTGGGACAGCTTGCCGTATCCCTCACCGGCGCGGGAATCGGCATTGGTATTGCCACCCGTCTGGGAGAAAGTTCCCTGGCAGCTATTTGTGCGGCAATCGCAGGAACTGTAGGCGCTTTTGCCGAAGAATTTGCTTCCGGGGCGCTTTTTACAACAGAGGGAACCTTGTCCCTTTCGGGAAAAGCAGAGCCTCTGGGGGCTTTTTTTGCCGCATTTACTGCCATTGAACTGGTACGGCTTATAGAGGGAAAAACCAGGGCAGATTTGGTTCTGGCTCCTGTTGCCGGAATCTTAGGCGGTTCCCTTGTAGGTATCTGGGCGGGAATTCCCATTACCCATCTTCTGCAGTATCTGGGAGAAGCCATGAATTGGGCCACTCAGCAGAAACCGCTCCTTATGGGCATCACAGTGTCTGTGCTTATGGGCATTTTTATTACGCTGCCTCTAAACTCCGTAGCGCTTGCCGTATCCCTTAACCTCACCGGTCTGGCTGCAGGAGCCGCTACCATTGGCTGTTGCTGCAGTATGGTTGGATTTGCCGTTGCGGGATACAGAGAAAACGGAGTTGGCGGTCTGTGCTCGCTGGGGCTTGGAACTCCTTTTCTGGAATTTCACAAAATCATGCAAAGACCTCTTATCTGGCTTCCCACCATACTTTCCAGCGCCATCTTAGGCCCTGTGGGCACTATGGCAGCAAAGATGAGCAACACTGCCGCCGGAGCCGGGGCCGGTTCTATGGGACTTCTGGGACAGATTTCCACCTTTCAGACCATGACCGCGCAGGAAGAACCCGCCATAGTTATGACAAAAATCCTGCTTCTGCATTTCGTACTACCTGGGCTTCTGAGTCTGGGCATCGCAGAGGGCATGAGAAAACTGCGGCTGATTAAAGATGGGGATATGGCATTGGCACTGTAAACGGATAACATGCAATAAAAACCATATCCATATTGAAAGTCAAAAGGACTGCGACATGAAACCGCAGTCCTTTTCTACATTATATTCTGTCAGTTCTCTGAATTTCCGGAAAACAATTCTTTGATAAAGCTGATAATTTTCTCGAAAAATCCCTGTACCTGCTCCTTATTAATATCCAGCTTCAGTCCCAGGTCTTCAATCTTTCCGTACAAATCTTTTGCCTGTTCTTTTAAAGTATCCACATCCAGATTCAGATTGTCAATCTTCTCCATGAGTTTTACAATGGCCTGACGGTCCTCCTCCGAAAGCTGAATGCTCATTTCCTGAGCCGCCTTGTCCACCACTTCGCCAATCTCCTCGGCCGTAACTGCGTGTCCTTCTACTACCTGCTCCTTGACTGCGCCAATAAGCTGCTCAGCCTTATCCGTGTCTCCTACACTTTCTGCCACTTTTCCGGTAACCACCAGCTCGTTGGTAGCAGTTTCCACATTTTCCGTCTTCACAGCCTCTCCCGTCATGTTCTCATACGACTTGATAGCACCTACTAAAGCTGCTGTACCGGAAATATGAAAGGGACCTGCCACAATAATGTCTGCGTCCTTAATTCCTGCAGTAGCCAATGCATTTTCATACATGCCGGAAGTGCAATAGGTAATGTTTTTCGTTGTTACGTTAATACCATTCCCCTCTTCTTTTCCTTCCACCAGTACGGAAGACAGCGCCCGCGTACCGATAACGCTTTTATCCAGGTAAGAATCCAGATAATCATGCTCATCCTGATTGGTAACGGTTGCCACTGTATAGTTTTTCAATTCATCCTCTGTCACTCCCAGCAGGTTCAACACCGTTGCCCTTTCATTCGCATTCAAATCCGCTCCAAGAGAAACATAAGGTACATTCAGCTTTGCATCTTCCCTGTCTGCATAAGCAGAAAACGGTGTAGCTGCTATCATAAGCCCTGTCAACAGTAACGCAATTCCTCTTTTCTTCATATTCCTGTCTCCTGTTTCATCAAATTTCAAATCTCTGTTTTAAATTTCCACCCCATTATAGCACAAACCTGCAGCAGAAACATCTAAAGTTTATCTAAAGTCTTTCCAAATACTTCTGAAAGGCAATTTTGTTTACCCTTTAAACAAATTATCCTTGCCCCTGTCTGCCGAACCGTGTATGATAAAAGCAGATAAAATTTTGTACGAAGGAGGCGTCATTATGCCCGTTGTCAATCAGGAAATGATACGGAACACCAACCGACGGCTGGTGCTGGAATATATTGTAAACAATCCCCCCATCTCCCGGGCGGATTTAGCCAAACAACTGCAGCTTACCAAGGCCACCATTTCCAATATTGTGCAGGAACTTTTAGACCGAAACCTGATTCTGGAAATCGGAAGTGCAAAAACCGCCATGGGCCGGAAACCTATTCTGCTGGAATTTCACAAGCACTGCGGCTATGCCCTTGCCATAGACGTGCGTCCCCGGCAGATTATTACTCTAATCACAGATTTAAAAGGGGAAAACTGTCAGGTAACAGAATATCCGTTTTCTTCTGACGAAAACCTTCTGCCGCTGTTGGAAGAAATTATTGCCGGACATATAGAAAACTGCCGGGATACTTCTTATGGAATCGTGGGAATTGCTATTGGTATTTATGGTGTGGTACAAGAAAATCAAATTGTTTTCACACCATACTATCCCCTCCCGGACCCTCATCTGGGGCTGCTGCTTTCAGAAAAATTCAATATTCCCGTTCTTGTGGAGAATGAGTCCAATTTTTCTGTGTTGGGGGAGTCTGCCTTTCACTACGGCTACGAAAACATGATACACATCAACATCCACGACGGTATCGGTATGGGAATTTTGATTAACGAAGAACTCTATAAAGGACATGACGGATATGCCGGAGAGCTGGGGCATACCATTCTCTTTCCCGAAGGAAAACCCTGCGCCTGCGGCAACGAGGGCTGTCTGGAACAGTACGCTTCTGAGAGAGCCATTCTGGAAGAATATGCCTGCAGAACCGGCCGGGAGACAGTAACCGCAGAGGAATTTTTAGAAGATTATCAACAGAAGCTGCCGGAAACCAAAGAAATGATGGATTTGTTTGTAAAGTACATGGCCATTGGCATAAATAATGTAGTAAATACCTTTAACACGGATTTGATTGTGCTAAACAGTTTTTTCTCCAACTGTATTCCCGACATAAACCGGCGAATTGTGGAATATCTCAGCCGTCATCAGAACCGCGACTGCAAAATCATCCCTTCCCGCCTGCAGGATATTTCCTGCTTAATCGGGGGTATCCGGGTGTGTACAGAACATTTTCTGGATATTCGCCACCTGCAGATTCAAACCCTGTCCCCGGATTTGGAGAATTCTTAACATTCATAAATCTTTTGAATTTCGTTCATGAATTCTTCACAACTTCAACACGATTTGAACATATTTACGGGATATACTAATATCATAAAAATAATACAGAGCACATTATTTTTATATTTTCTTTTTCATATGTCGACTCGCAAGAGTCGGCTCTCCTTCCTTTAATATTTATAGAAAAAGCCACCGCAGAAAATGCGGTGGCTTTTGTGTTACCGTAATTTTACAAATGCATTGGCAAGGGCTGCAAAAGCTTCCAGCGTCAGGGCTTCGCCCCGAATACCTTCCGGAAAACCGCAGGCTGCTATGACATTTTGAATTTCTTCTTTTGTAAAGGAGAGTTCCGGCGAATTTTTCAGACCATTTGCCAGCGTTTTCCTTCTCTGATTAAAAGATGCCCGGATAATGCGGAACATCAGCTTTGTATCCTCCACTGCAACCGGCGGTTTCTCATGTCTGGTAAGACGGATAACCGCACTTCCTACCTTTGGTCTCGGCATAAAGCAGTTCGGCGGCACATTTGCCACAATATAAGGCTCGGCATAATACTGCACGGCCAGAGACAGGGCACCGTAATCTTTCGTTCCCGGTCCTACCTGCATACGGTCTGCCACTTCCTTCTGCACCATAACCGTAATAGAGTCAATAGGCACTTCTCCCTCAAACAATCCCATGATAATCGGCGTTGTAATGTAATAGGGCAGATTCGCCACAACTTTAATGGGTTTTCCACCGTTGCGCTCCTCTGCCAGCTTTCTGATGTCTACTTTCAATATATCTTCATTGAGAATCGTTACATTCTCATAATCCTGAAGCGTGTCCTCCAGAATGGGAATTAACGCCTTATCAATTTCTACTGCAAAGACCTCTCTCGCCGCACTGGCCAGATACTGGGTCATGGTCCCGATACCGGGACCAATCTCCAGAACAAAGTCTTCTTTTGTAATCTCTGCAGCATTTACAATTTTATCTAACACATGGGTGTCAATGAGGAAATTCTGCCCGAATTTTTTCTGAAAAACAAATTCATACTTCTGGAGAACTTCTATAGTTCTCTTTGGATTTCCCAGATAAGGGGCTGTCATTTCGTTTCCTCCTGTTTAAATGTCAAAGTCTTTTTCATACAGCATGATTCTGCCGCTTTCGTCCAGATGGCGCTTTCCTACCTTACGGCCAGGTCTTCTGCCCTTTTTGGACGCCCTTCTAATGGCTTCGTCCATCATTTCCCGTACCATACCAATGGCCACCGGGTTTTCTTCATTCTGATTGTCTCCAATCAAGGTGTACAGCGCTAATACCGCCATGTCATCAATTTTATATCCCAGTTCTTTTGCATACGTTTTTGCAAAGGAAACCAGCTCGTCATTGGTAAATACCGGAATCACCACGCGGGAATCAAATTTTTTCATAAATTCCGGATAATCTGCTTCCAGAGCGCGGATACCCGGCTTCAGGTCTTCCAAAATCACAGTCAGACGGTTTGTCTTAAATTCCATAGCCTTGGACAGATTCTCTACGGTTTCGCCACTTAATTTACCTGCGTCCTCTACAACCAGAAATCCTCCTGCCAGAGTATTCACTACTGCTGCAGGGTCTTTCTTATTCAACTGCTCTGCGGTAAGGAACGCAACTCTGGCACCTTCCATTTGGCGTTCTTTGCATAGTGCTTTAATCAACCCTTCGGAAAGACGTGTCTTACCGGAGCCTTCACGTCCGGTCACAATAATATTGCCGGAACAGGAGGTCTTTGCACACGCAGATTCCTGCGCAGTATCCAGCGCTTCATTAATCTGCTGGCTCATACCCGGAATCGGTGCAAAATAGGTGAAAAGACGTCTGTGCTCTTCTTCTGTCAGATGGTGGCGCATAAGACCTTCCACTGCCGTCTGGAATGCCTGGGAACTATGCTGTCCGCTCGCTTCCACAGACGCTGTCACACGTTTCATGTGTGATTCTTCCTTATTAGGTTTTACCACATCTTCCAGTTCCTGTGCCAGAACTTCTGAGAAATCAAGTTCTCCCAGCTTTTCTTTTACAGCCTCTACCGGAATTTCCTTTGTAGCGCCTTCCGGCACTTCCAGTTCTGCCGGCTCAACAATATCCGGTATTTCGATTGTGCCGGAAACTTCTGCCGCTTTGGACTCCGTCTCGACTTCCTCTACGGCTTCCGCTTCTTCCAGTTCTGGTTCTGTTATGTCCACAACTTCTGGTTCTTCTGATTCTGTTTCGATTTCTACAGCGACTTCTTCTCTTTGCGGCTCTGCTTCCACATTCTCCACAGCTTCTGCTTCTTCCGGCTGTTCCGCTGTATTAGAAGTTTCCTTTGCATTTTCTCCAGCTGCCAGAGCATCAAATTCCTCTGCCTTTTCTGAAAGGGCTGCACTGAGATTTCCTGCCACAATCGCTGCTCTTGCTGCTGCCGGTGCCGGCAGTCCGGTATCCGGAACTGCAGTCTGAACGGCTTCCTCTGGCTTCGGCTGCTCTGCTTCCGCTTCAACTTCATCTGTTTCCGCTGTTTTTGCAGTTTCTTCGGTTCCACCTTCGGGCTGCGTCTCCTCGGCTACTGCCTGTGCCAGTTCATTGGCTGTCTCTGCCAAAAGCGCTTCCAAATCAAATTCCAAATCCTTTGTATCTGTTTTGAAAGCCTCTGTATCTGCGCTCTTAGGCGTAAACATCTGAGATTTCGGCGCTTCTGCCTTGACCTCCATGGTCATAGCCCCACCTACATGGAAAGGTTTAAATCCTGTCTGTCTGTGAATATCTTCCGGCTCTAAGTCCTTAACAATATACTCTTCTTTCTTTTCAGACGGTCTGCTTTCCGGTTCACAGGTAGCCGCGGTTTCTTCCGCTTCCGCTCCGCCCTGGAAAACATCTCTCAGTCCCTGTGCCACTTTATCCTGAAGATTTTCAGGCTGCTGTGGCTTTGCCGTATACATCGGCACTGCTTCCTCTTCTTCGGGAGCCTCCGCAGATACGGCAGGTGTCCCTGCACTTATATCACCAATGGTAATACTCTTTAAAATCTCCTCAATTTCCTTATCCTGACTGCTGCTTAGAGCATTATCAGCCGCTTTTTCCGTTTCCGCTGTCAAAACTGCCGCATTGGCTGCTGCTCCCGCCGGATTCCCTGCTCTGTTAGCTGATGGTTTCAGAAATCTGCTGTCATATTTCTCTTTCTGTGACGTTGTCAGCGGTGCAAACTTCATTTTCAGTTCCATAGCCTTATTCACATAACGGCCTTCACTAAACCACAAAATCAAATCATCGCACTCTTCTACACACGCTTCCGTCATTCCCGCTTTTGCATACAGACGAGCCAGTTCGTAAGCCCAACGCTCTGTATATTCTCGGTCTTTATATTCCTGTAATATGGAAATCTGCTCTTCAATAGGGGAACGTCTTGCCCTGTAAATTTTATACTTCAGGATATAACGGCTGTTGTCATTGGGAGATACTTCCACAAACCGTTTATAATAATCCACAGCCTCGTCAAAGTTTCCCATTTTAATGGAAAGTTCCACCAGTCTGTACAGAACTGTTTTTCCAATAGGCGCTCTCTGGTGAGCAAGAAGAAGCAGTCTACGACTGTCATTATACCTTTTGTTGGCCTCATAAATCTCACCGACCATGCACAAGGTTCTGGCACTGCGAACTCTTCTCCAGTCAATCGTATCAACAATTTTGAGGGCACCCTTGTAGTCTTGTCTGTCGACCAGGTCCGTAATTTCATCAAGTTTTGCCCTGTACTCGTTTTTGTCCAATTTTTTCACCTCTGTAACTTCTTGATTGGTATATAGTTTCAAATATGTATTCTTATCTATAATCTGTTGTTGAGGGTATAAGATTCCATAATTGATTTTAGTTTATCATACTGCGATATAGATGTCAAAGTAAATGATTGGCATATTTTGAAAAGGATTGTGCAACTATAAGTGAAAAAAGCATTAGATTTCTCAGTATAAAACGCCTATACTGAAACTGTATTTACAAATTTTTTATGTGGGAGGTTGTTATGGATAACAGATACAGAAGAGACCACGAAATGGCATATTTTTCAGACGAATCCGTTATCAGCGAACAGTTGGAAACGAAAAAAGCGGTAAAAGAATACAATGCTGTTATGCCTTTTGATATGAAGAAGGGCATGGACTGCATTGCCCGTACCGGTATAAAACACAAAGAAAATATATATTTTGAGCCGCCTTTCCACTGTGAATACGGAAACCATATTGAGGTAGGCGAAAATTTCTATGCAAATGTTAACTGCATTATGCTGGACGTAGGTAAAATCACTATTGGAGACAATGTGCTCTTTGGTCCCAACGTCTCCATCTACACCGCCGGACACCCCATCCACCCGGAAAGCAGAAATTCCGGCTATGAATACGGAATTCCCGTCACTATTGGCAGCAACGTCTGGATTGGCGGAAGCTGTGTCATTCTCCCTGGTGTTTCTATTGGAAATAATGTGGTAATCGGCGCCGGAAGTGTGGTAACAAAAGATATTCCCGACAATGTATGTGCCGCAGGAAATCCCTGCCGTGTTATCCGGGAAATTACAGACGCTGACAGACCTTTTTACTTTAAAGACCGCAGATTTGACGACGAAGCATGGGCGAAAATCAACAGAAACAAAAAATAGTCCCTTGTAAAATGTTTCTGTAATCTTTCAAAAAGCTGCTGCATAAACAACTATCCGGTATTTACCTGATATGTTTCATACAGCAGCTTTTCTCTTATATTATAATTTCAAACCCTGTTTAGCCCCTGGCAGATACAAAAAGACGTCCCTTGTATTTGCCCAGCACCACAGCCAGGATATTTCCCATAATTCCGCAGGAAATCACTTCACCAATTCCAACCGTAAGCATCATAAACGGAATCGGCAGAACAACGCCGTAAGCATAGCGCAGTACAAAAGGAACAATCACAATGTTTGCCAATATAGGAGGCAGAACTGCGATGATTCTGTGGCATTTTCTAAGCTGGTAAGTACCTACTGCACCAATCAGAGTTGCAATACTTCCGAAAATAATATCCGGCAGAACTGCGCCTCCGGTGATGTTGCCTATAAGACAGCCTACAAACAGTCCCGGAATTGCCGCAGGTGTAAAAATTGGCAGAATTGTCAAAGCTTCTGCTACCCGGACCTGCACTTCCCCAAAGCTGAAAGGTGCAAATATCATAGTCAGCACCACATAGATAGCAGCAATCATGGCTGCCTGGGTTAAAAAGGTTACACTTTTGTTTTTCATATTCTGTTTTCTCCTTTAGTTTTGTTTTACGAGTGGAAGGTCGCGAACACTCGATTAAATTGCCCTATAAGACCTTGTTTTTTATGGGCTTTACAACGATTGGTAGTATAGCATGAAAAACAGAAAAAAGCAAGAACGATACGCCGCCGGGCAACTCTGCCTGTGTCATTCCATCATCCTCCGACAGATAAATAAAATCCATACCGCTTCCCATAATTTTGTAACTCCTTTTTATCAAGGCTTATCATGCATGTTCAGGATTTTTCCTATAAACTCCGGATGTCTTCCATCACGAATAAATACAGGAATCTTCTCCAGCGGTGCGTCTGTGAGAATTTCCTGTCCGCCCTCGAAAATTTCCCCTGTATGAAGATCCGTCCATCTTGCCCCTTTCGGAAGATACACCTTTCTCCACTCCGCGTCTTCGTAGACCATGGGCGCAATTAACAAATCACTGCCATACATATACTGTTCTTTCACATCCCAGGCCTTCTCATCATCCGGAAATTCATAAAACATGGTTCTCATGACAGGACTTCCTTTTATATGTGCCTCTTTCATAAACTCTCTTGTGTAATCTCTCATACATTCTCTGAACGAAATATATTTTTTCAAAATTTTATAAACCGTCTCTCCGAAACTCCATACCTCATTCTCCACCCCGGTGTGACAATTAGGCAGTCCATCACTGCCCGGTAGCATAGATGCAGGCATACGGTCTCCATGAAGCCGCATAACCGGACAGAAAGTCCCATATTCAAACCAACGGACCAACAGCTTCCGAAATCTTTCATCTTTAGGATTTCCTCCTGCAAATCCTCCAATATCTGTAGTCCACCATGGAATTCCTGCTAATCCCATATGAAGCCCTGCACAAATCTGTTTCCGCAAATCTTCATAAGTAGAATGTACATCTCCGGACCACACTAAAGCCCCATATCTCTGGCTTCCCGCCCACGCACAGCGAACTAAATTGACAATATTCTTCTGTCCTTGCTTTTCCATACCCTCATAAAAAGTTCTGGAATACATTTGAGGATAAATATTTCCCACCTGGACATTCGGTCCCATATGGTAACGATAATTCTCAAAATCATAAACTCCGAATTCCGGTTCCGCTTCATCTAACCAGAAAATCCGAATACCGTGGTCATAATAATTCTTCTTACATTTTTCCCACACAAATTTTCTGGCTTCCGGATTTGTCGCATCAAAGAAAAGGCTATCACCCCCAAAGGTCATGGATATGTTTACCCCCATCTCCGGCTTTACCAATAAATTTCTTTCCTTCATTTCTTCAAAGTTTTCGCTTCTTAAGTCAATTTGCGGCCATACAGATACCATCAATTTCACACCCATGGCCTCTAACTCTTTATTCATAGCCTCTGGATCCGGAAAAAACTTCTCATCAAACCGGAAATCCCCCATTCTTGGCCAATGAAAAAAATCTATCACTATGACATCTAAAGGAATATTTCTTTTTTTATATTCCCGAGCCACATTTAAAACCTGTTCCTGATTCCAGTACCGCAGTTTGCACTGCCAGAACCCCAGACCATATTCCGGCATCATAGGCACCTTCCCCGTAGCTTCCGCATAGGCCTCTTCAATCTCGGCAGGGGTATCTCCCGCTGTAATCCAATAATCCAATTGTTTCGTACTGTAGGATTCCCACTGCGTTACGTTTTTCCCAAAAGTCACCTTTCCCACTGCCGGATTATGCCACAAAAAGCCATACCCCCTACTGGATAGCAGAAAAGGCACACTGGCCTGGGAATTTCTATGTGCCAGTTCCAGAGAACAATATTTTAAATCCATGACTTCCTGTTGGTACTGCCCCATTCCAAACAATTTTTCCTCTTCCTGACTTTCAAAACTAACAGTCAGTCTATAATCACCTCCCAGAATCGGTTTGAATTTTCTGGCATAGAGATTCAAAGCCCCATGCCAGCCCTGCTCCTCCAAAAGCAGACGGTTCTCCTGGTTATAATAAGCAATCGTACCTGTTTTTGACCAAGGGTCTTCCGTCAAAACCGCCTTGATTTTCCCATTGATAATCACTCCCTGGTGTTGGGTGATTTCCACAACAGCCCCGGCTGCTTTTGTTATAGGAAGCAGGGCATAATCTGCTTCCTGTATATCGCCCATCATAGTACTGCGTACCCGTAAGCTGTTCCTGCCCCAGGGTTCTATTACCATTTTCTCTCCATTAAAGGTCCATATTAACTTATTGTTTGCTCTGCTGATTCGTCCCATAATCCTTCTCCTCACAGTCTTCCTCTGACAATTCTTTCCTTTCACTAAACCGCTTTTCTTATTATCCTTTTACAGCACCAATCATAACTCCCTTTTCAAAGTATTTCTGGATAAATGGATAAACACATAAAATCGGCAAGGTAGATACAATAATTGCGGCATATTTTACCTGTTCTGCAAACATTTGTCCATAACCTCCGGCCCCGGCTCCGGTTCCGTTGGCAAAAGCCTCATTCAAAAGAAGAATACTTCTCAAAACAATCTGTAAGGGGTCATTGTCATTATTGCTGTTAAACATCAAAGCATTAAAGAAATCATTCCAGTGATATACTGCATAGTACAAAATAAGGACTGCAATCACTGCCTTGGAAAGCGGAAGTACCACAGAAAAGAAATATTTAAAGTGAGAACACCCGTCAATGACCGCCGCTTCGTATAAATCATTTGGTATTGAACTTTCGATAAATGTTCTTGCAATAATCAGATTATAAGTATTTACTAACACCATAACAACCAGAATGGTCTTTGTGCTGATTAATCCTAAAGAACTGATTGTCATATAAAGAGGCACCAGGCCTCCGCTGAAAAACATGGTAAATACAAAGTAAAACATAATCTTTCCCCTGCCTTTAAAATCCGGCCTGGATAAAGCATAGGCCGCAGGCATGGTAACCGCCATATTCAAAGCAGTTCCAACTACTACATAAAAGATAGTGTTCAAATACCCCTTCCAAATGCGCGTATCTTGAAGAATCTGCTGAAATCCGTAAAAATTAATATCTTTTGGCCAGAAGATTACCTTACCCTGATTTACCAAATTTGAATTGCTGACAGATGCAATAATGACAAACCAAAGAGGATATACGATAATAATAAAAACCACAATACTCAAAATCAGTACCGCCGCATTAAAAATCCGGTCACTCATTGATTTCTCTTTGATTACATTTCTTTTTCCTGACATTTCTATTACCCCCTACATCAATCCGGTTCCTGTCACCTTTTTAGACAGGTGATTGGTTACTATCAAGAACACAAAGTTAATCACCGTATTAAACAAACCAACAGCCGCACCAAAGCTAAACTGAGTGGATTTAATACCCACGGTATATACATAAGTAGAGATAACCTGGGAAGCACCAAGATTCAAGCTGTTCTGCATCAGAAACACTTTATCAAACCCTACATTGAGAATATTTCCCATATTCAGAATCAGCACAATCATAATGGTAGGAAGAATTGCCGGAAGGTCTACATGAAGCATGGTCTGCCAACGGTTCGCACCATCAATTTTGCATGCATCATACAACTGCGTATCCACAGATGACAAAGCTGCAATGAAAATAATACTGTTCCATCCCATGGTCTGCCATACACCAGACAGCACATATACTGGCATAAAGGCTTTTTCTGACCCCATTAAATTGATATTTTCGTTTACCAGATGAATCCCTTTTAAAAATCCATCAATAACACCTGTTCCATCAGCCAGCATAATACGCAGAATTGATACCATAACAACTACTGAAATAAAATAAGGAATGTAAACCGTTGTCTGTACGACCCTTTTCCACTTTTTATTCCGAAGCTGATTAATTACCATGGCAAGAATAATAGGAACCGGAAATCCGACTACAATACTGGCAAAAGCAATGACAAAGGTGTTTTTTAAAGTTACCAAAAACATAGGACTTTCAAAATATTGTTTGAAATATTTCAGCCCGGCCCACGCCCCTCCGGCAATTCCTTTCGTAAAATCATAATCACGAAAAGCTAATTGAATACCGTACATAGGAACATAACAGAAAATAAAAATGTACAGCATAGCCGGAAACAGCATCACCCACAACTGCCAGTTTTTATAAAAATATTTTTTTGCTTTCATCCTACCTCTCCCTTTCTGTTCAATCCAGAAGAAATACGGAAAGGGCTGCAGCACGCATGGATATGCAGTTTATGCAGCAGCCCTTTTGCTCTTATTCTCCTAAATAATTATCAAATGCATTTTGGCGAATCTTCAATACTTCTTCAAGTCCTGCATCTTTAACACTCTGTACATAAGAATCCCATTCTGCATCAATATCAGCTTCTCCTGTAATCCATAAAGACCACTTGTTATCAATAATATTATTGATATTCGCTTGGTTCATGGCCATTGTATTCTGTTCTTCATCCGTATATTTCATAAAGAGCTGCGGATAATAAATATTTTCGTTATTTTTAGATAATGCCTCTTCATAAACACTTCTCTCATTCAAGGCGTTTTCCATATCCTGAGACATTTCAATCTCCACATCTTCACGGATATACAAAGGTCCAAAATCAGCAAATGTACTGGTCCATTTCCAGGTTCCCGGGTCCATCTCTTCGTCCTGCGGCGGCAGCACTTTATAATGATTATCATCTACTTTTTCCACACATCCATCGGAAATGCCACCAAACAGAACTTCGACGGATTTTGTCTGGTCATAGAAACCATCAATAAATTTCATAGCAGCTTCTTTATCTGCACATTTTGCGCTCATAGCCACACGGTCCGCCTGCATATTCAACTGATCCATATCATAATTCCAGTAAGTTTCATAAGTGCCCGCCTTCACTCCATCATCATAAACCAAAGGAGCTACTGCAATATACTGGTCTGACAAAGTGCCAAATTTATCTGTCTCCTCCCATCCAAAACATGCACCTACCAGAGCTTCTCCATTTTCATTTCCTCTGGATAAAGACTGATAAGCAGAATAGTCATTCGTAATGGCATTTTTGTTAATCAGACCTTCTGAGTACCAACGATTCATTGTCTTAATAAAAGATTTATAGCGTTCATCAATAGCGTAACATTTTACTGTTTTATCTTCTACAAAGTATCCGTCTGTTCCAATGTCTGTAAGCTGGATGCCCAGAGACGGAAGCAGTTTTAACAGAGAATAGGCAGAGTTAAACCAGGCATTGTTTCCGCCATATGCATTGTAGTCTAATGGAATTTCATCACTGGGGTCTCCATTTCCGTTAGCATCTTCTTTTTCAAAGGCTTTTAAGACTTCTTCAAATTCTGAAAACGTAGTAGGAACTTCCAGCCCCAGATTATCCAGCCATGTTTTGTTCAGGAATAATACCGTGTTAGTTTCCGGCCATACGGTCTGCATCTTGGGAATACTGTAGATTTTTCCGTTTCCTGCTGTTGCCAGAACTTTTGTATCCGGAACTTCTGTAAACATTTCCTGTATATTGGGCGCGTTTTCCTCGATTAAAGGAGTCAAATCTTCAAATAATCCTGTATATTTCGTATAATCAGCTGCATTGGTTGCATTAAAAAGCAAATCCGGGATATCTCCGGAAGCAAATCTGGTAGATTTTACAGTTTCCCAATCCTGACGAATCTGTTCCCACTCAATCTCCACACCGGCCTCTTCTTCTAATTCCTGAACCCATTTCATGTCTTCTACATCCTGGGTCGCCGAATGAGATACAAACAATGCTTTTAATTTTGTTTTGCCATCTGCTGTCTTTTCCGGTTCACTGCTGCCGCCTTTACCACAGCCTGCCAGCATGCTCACAACCATAACCCCTGCCAACAACATAGATACTGCTTTTTTCTTCATACCTTTTCCTCGCTTTCCTTAATGTTTAATCTTTTTTCTTTAAATACAACTCATCAAAAATCCGGCACACCCCTTTTTTGCACTGGAACTTCAACCGGACTTTTCCCTCTTCTGAAAAACAACCTTTCTCCAGCGGAATCTCTAAAACCCCAAATTCTTCCTGTTGTTTTGGTACGTCAATATCCTGCTGAAAACCTCCGGAAGCAAAAAGCGTAAAGACGCTTCCCCTATCTCTTCCGGAAAGAGTCATGCATAAAACAGCTCCATCTTTCTCACCCTGCATTTCATAGGAAAACCATCCCTTTTCCCTGCAATACCTGGCCGAATGTCCGTCTACTATATCTGAATCTGTAAATTCTCCCTGAATGTGATGTGCAAGTTCATATTGGTCATTTCCCACCGGGAGTACGTCCAACTGCTCTCGTTTCAGTCTGTATCTTCTTTCTTCCCGCTCTTTAATGGCCTTCAGTTCTTTGGAGCCCTCCGGATAAACCATCCAGTAAATCCCGTAACGCTCCTGATAGCGCAGATAATGAGGAGTAAAAATTAGCGTCTTCTCCTGATTTTCCAAAGTAAACTGCATTTTTCCAGGGGTCTTTTTTAGAAAATATCCGGGATTCCGGTAAAATTCTTCTAAGCTTTCTTTTTTTAACACAATATAATCTGGAAGCAGTATTTCTTTCTGGGGAACCAATACATTCACACCTGTATAAGTCTCTTCCATTTTCTCTTTTCCCATATCCCCGCTCAACACATAAGGCCCGTAGACAAATGCACACGCATGAACATTATCCGGTAAAACCTTACACTCCAGTTCCATCGTATAAGTAATCACAACACTATGTCCTTCTTCCAATCCCCGTTCTAACAATATCCATTCCTTTTCTGTCACAGCCGAAATACCATTTTCCATTATTGCTGGCTGTTGTTTATTCCATTTCGGAATCAGCAGCCGGACTTTTGGCTGCTTCATGACCCGACTATTCTCTGTCACCTGAATCTTTACCTGGTAGGCATTTTCTTTCTGCTCACAGGTAACAGCCAGCTTCACTCCCCCTTCTTTCCAGTAAATCTGACAGTTCTCACAGCGGATGATATACATGGTATCCTCACTTTTATAAGCAGCCCCCTCTGTAAGTTTTGTAAAATTCTCCATACCGCTTCCGGTACAGCACCAAAAGCTGTCATAAGGAGTGCTGTATACTTTGAAATATCCCGAAGCCATGGGCTGGAAATATGTAGTCATTCCTGTTTCCGGATTTTGGGAAGATAAAATAGCATTCAAATATGCATTTTCGTAAAAATCTGCATATTTTCTCTCCAGGGTAATTTCAAAAAGCGCTTTTGAAAGCTTCAGCATATTATAAGTATTGCAGGTTTCACAATTACAGGAGGTTCGTTCCCCATCCAAAATATCCGGTTTCCCAAAATGTTCCCACTCACTGTTCCCCCCTGTCACATAAGAATGATGAGAAACCACCATGTCCCAAAATTTCTCTGCTGCAATCAGATAAAACTTCTCTTCTTCGCCCAACACACAATACCTTTTTAACGCACCCAGCACTTTAGGAATTGTAGTGTTTGCATGGAGACCATTTAGAATATCTTTTCCTTCGTATAATTGCTGAAACAGAGGCATTTCATCAAACTGATGTGCCGCTTTTAAAAACTCTTCTCTCTGTGTAATGCTATACAACTCATACAAACAGTCATTCATGCCGCCGTATTCCACAGCCAGCACCTGTTTACGAACATCTTCTGACCAGCCCAGGCAGCGCCGGGAAATCCATTTTCCCAGATTCTCTGCTACTTTTTTTGCTGTTTCATTTTTCGTATATGTATAAACAGAAAGTAAGCCGCTTAAAATCTTATGCATGGTATACCATGGAACCCAGGCAGGTTTCTTCTGCTCTACCCTGTCAAAAATTTTCTCCGGGCTGGCAAATAAGAAACCGTCCTCTCTCTGACATTCTTCCAACCCCGCAGACATATATATAAGGCGTTCCAATAAATCTTCATCTTTCGTGTATCCATAGGCCTGAGAAACTGCTGTTAAATAATGTCCCAACGTATGTCCCTGAATTTCCGTCACTTCCCAGCCTTGATACCGTTCTTTTTTAGGCGTAAGTCCTGCTGTCTCGTAAAACCCAGCCATAAGCCTGTCACAATCCAGCGAACGTAAATAAATCAATTCCCGCTTGAAGGCATTTTCCTTATATTTCTCTTTTATTTTAACTGTTCCATAGGGAAAATCTCTTACTGCTTTCTTTACTTTGTCACTCACCGCTGCTGCCCCCTCTCTTAAATGTAGGGTCATTATAGCGTTGGATTTCCTTTTCGTAAATATCACTATTTCTCAAAAGGTGTCATTTTGTCACATCTTACTTTTTGAAACCTGACACTTATTCCATTTTGACACTTTTTCTTACCATTTCCTCATTTTCAGTTTTTCTTTGTACTTTCGGCTTATTTTTTGTTACTATTGCATATTTTTCTGTTTTTTATTTTATGTAATGCTCTGTTTTATTTCTATTTTTAGTGTCATTTTGTCAGTTTACAATTTAACCTTTTTCCGTTTACTCTATATTTGGTGTCATAAGGAAACTTGTTATTTATCAAGCCCCATATTATAATGTTTGTATTAAATTGCACAGAAGGAGAGCGAACTATGCATGTATTTGAATTACCATCTAATACTGTTTACGAATATATATTTACGGGCAAATTTCAGGCTCCCTCCCCCCATTGGATACATCAGGAGAGTCCTTTGAAAGATTATGAACTTTTCGTTGTGACTGAAGGTACTCTTTATATTTCCTATCAGGGAGAAACCTTTACTGTCGAAACAGGAGATTTCCTTCTGCTCCCACCAGGCGGTATCAGAAAGGGGGTTCGCCCTTCAGACTGTTCTTTTTACTGGCTGCACTTTGTTACGGGACAGAATCCTTGCCCAAAGGAAATCCCTGACGCTCTGCTTTTGGCTTACATTGTCACCTCCAGCAAAACAATCCCTGTTCCCAGACATGGCTCTATTCCAAACCTGGAAAAAGTTGTAATCCTCATGAAACAACTCCAGGATGAGGTCAAAAATAATTATCCTGCATGCGGGCTGAATGCCATGACAACCAGTATTCTTATGGAACTTTATGGTCAATATTACATCCGGGCACAAAGGGTCAGCAGCATTAAAGATGTCCAAAAACAGCTTTATTACGATATCGTCGACTATATAAAACTCAATGTGTCAAAAAATTTGAAAGTGGCTGAAATTGCCGCCCATTTTGGCTACAATCAAAAATACCTTTCCCACTTATTCGCTTCTATTACAGGCACTCCTCTGAAGCAGTTTATTCTTTCTATAAAGATTGATGCGGCTAACTTTATGCTTACAGATACCAACAAATCCATTTCTCAAATATCCCGGGAATTGGGTTTTTTAGACAACCACAACTTTACCAGAACTTATAAATCTGTAACTGGACTTTCTCCCTCTGAATACCGCAATACTTTTGCTAAACGAATGTTGTTTGACAAATAACGTCCTTCCGAATTACTTTTCTTTCTCTGTTTCATTCTCGCAAACTCCTCTTGCGCCCATATTTCAAGCCAATGCAAAGACCTTTTGCTTGCATTGGCTTACCGTCGGATATAGAATTTACTTAGACAAACACAACAGGAGAATTTAAATACATCTCGTGTTCTTATTAATCGTGGAAAACGTCCTCACGGCTATTGCAAACGTTATATTTAAATACATCTCATGTTCTTATTAATCGCTTGTGCATACACCGGAAAATCGTACATGGTTTCGATTTAAAGTAAGCGCCCAATAATACTGCGGTAAAATTTAAAATTACCCCAGCCCTTTGCGAGTTGGAGTAATTCACTATAATTCACATGCGATTTTTGACAGACTGGAGTTTTTCACTCCAAGGTGCAAGTTCTGCCAGCTGTTCATCCGTCATATCTTTACTTGGCCGATTCTCCAGCAGAAATTTGAGATATCCGTAAATATTCAGGCCGTGTGCTTTTGCCATCTCAACCATTGTGTAGACTACCGCACTGGCATTCGCTCCGTCCACGGAACTGCTGAACAGCCAGT
>NZ_JBBEWO010000032.1:0-20796 GCF_038739805.1 Blautia acetica
GGACGCTCACTTTGTTCAATTAGGTCAAATCGAAAATGGTGTAAACGAAGGGGCAGTTCACTGGAATGCCAAAACTGCTTTTTCGTTTACCCCATCATCGATTCTAACCTAAAGAATTTGTAGAGATATAACGGTCAAATGTCTCATTCAAAGTTGCTTTCCCTGATACATAAATATCGAGACCGTCCAACTGATCCTTTAACAGATTTTCTTCCTTTTCTCTTAATTGTGTAAGATCATTTGCGTAAATAAATTTTCGTCTGCCAAGCGGATCCGTATAAGTATACATATACCGCTTATCCGACGCTCTCTGTACCTCTCCTTTTCTTAACGACCTTCCCCGCAGATCTTTTCTTGTCTTTGCCATGTTGTTTTCCTCCTCCCAAAACGAAAGAAGGACTCATTGATTTATTCCTGCTTAGAGATAAAAGCCTCCACTCCACGTAAAACAACATCTGTAGTGGTCATATTATGTTTTTCGGCGTATGCAAGCAGCTGCGAATATAACTGGTCAGACACACGAATACTCAAAACTTTCTTCTTAGTGTTTTCAGACTTTGGTCTTCCCATCTTAGTCATAGCTGCATTCATACCTCCTATGATTCACATTATACTTTTTGTATGACAAAATGTCAACAGGCAGCAATCTTCTCTGAGTCCTTTTTCGCACTGTAAATAATTAATATTCTCTAAATGTTTCAAGATACTTTTCAAAGATCTCACAGTTCACTAAGACAACTTTATCAATTTTATATGTCGCCTTAGCCTCTTTTGCTAATGCCTGGAATTTTGTCAATCCAAGACTGTATTTTTCAGCGCCTTCCTGATATCTCACAAACTTCTTTTCGCAGCGCCTCGTTGCTTCAACATCTTTTCTGGCGAACCCCATAGTAAAAAGCCCCTTTCCATAGATTAGATGGGGAATAGTATTATTCCCTTCACTATCCCATAGGAAAGAGACTCATTTTACAAGTTCATTTTTATTTCTATAATACAACTTTTCTATCGTTTATATATGGGGATTTTACTGACCTTCTACCATCTTTATTTTTTACATTCTCCATTCATCACTGAATCAAATAACCCTTGCGTTCGTTGTAAATTTGGTATATTCTTATTGTGAAATATTAATGGTGACTTCCATTTGTAACCCGATAGACTTGCGCCAAATAAGGAGGTAATGTCATGAACAAGGTTAGCGACGAAGTCATCATAGCTGCTATCAAAGCAGTTGAGACTATAATCCTTGCTATAATAAAAAGTAAGGCTGAGTCTTAATATTATTTCTACGACGCATGATTGATAATCATGCGTCAATTTGTTTAATCTTGATATTCTATATCCCAAGATATTGATAGTTCATAACCTTCTCCGTCTTTCTTCTTCCTATACCTTTCCACACGTATAAGCAAATTATCATTATATATTCTTTTTTCTTTCAAAACAGTATCATCCATATTTGTTTCTTTTTCTATAAAAAGTTGTTCACATCCAATATATTGTACATCTACTGTTACACTTGTACCAATTATCGTGTTATTCGTAACTTTACCTGCTCCAAATCCCTCTCAAATTCTGCAAATTAAAAGAAGGTACAGCACAAATTATTCTGATGCATGATACGTCAGATTGTTTTATCCTGTACCTTCTGTTATTATAACCAAGTTACTTATAAACAAAGAAGCAGGAACCTCCCCGACCAAAGTTTGGTTTCCTGCCTCAATCACCAACATAGGAAAACCTATGTTCAAGCAAGGCTATGATAACCCTATTCGTCGAAAAAAACAATCCTCTTACGCCAAATTTCTATAATGATGTGATAAATAACCTCCAGTTTCACAAGCTCACCTGCCCTTGTGGACATTCGGGTTGCCTGTCTATTCATGGTTATTATCAGCGTTCAGTCAAATCTTCTTCCGGCAAACTCGTTTTTAACATCTGCCGGGTTAAATGCGAATGTTGTGGTCATACCCACGCCATCCTTTTATCTTCAATGGTTCCTTATTCTCAGGTCTCCATCTCTGATCAGATATCTATTATTAATAACTATCTAAATAACCTTCCTCAGGAGTTTGTAATGAATGCTACGCCTTCTATTGATGAAAGCTGCTTTCGCCATGTCATCAGAGCCTATCGTAAATACTGGCATGAGAAACTGCTCTCTGACGCATCAGCCTTACTCCTGTCTGCCAGCTTATAAAATCCTGTTTTGCACACTTTTCGTATCAGTTTATGCAGATAAAAAATACGGTAAATATTCTCTTCTTAAATACCACATAACCTTACACGACCTTTGCTCAATTCCTCCTTATACTAAAGAAAAAAACAAAGGAGGACCCTCTAATGGATCAGGAAAAGAAGAATGCAATCGCTTTAATGCGTTATTCAGTGATTGCTCCACTCATTACCGGGCTGGCTGATGACTATAATTCTCTGTCAGCTTTCTTTAATAATACCTCTGTAAAGGGAGTTATGCATCCGGATGGCTCCATAAAGCATTATGCACCAGGTACTATTGAACGTTGGTATGCTGCTTACAAAAAGGAATCGCAGGACGCCACCCTGTCAGAGATTCTTCTGCAGCATTCGGTAACGAAATCCTAGAGTATACAATGAAAACATTAATCTCTGGCATTGAAAAAGAGTACAAAGAAATAAAAGACAGACAGAACTAAAAAAAATCTCCATTGGCTGACAAAACCAATGGAGATTTTTTATTTTTTAAAGCAATACCTGAGAATTGGTTCCGTAAAAGATATCATCATGAAAAGCCAGCTTCTTCAAAATGGACTCCATATATTCCCAATTATCATCTACATCAAATTCATAGCTGTGTCCCCAGATATATAACAACTGTGGTTCATCCGTATCCATATTTAAAAAGCGGTCAATCCCACTCATAATATCTGAATCTGCATGATGGAAGCTAGGCTTGAACCTCAGCAGGTCGGATTGTAAAGCAAAACCATGTGTATCTTTCGGAGTTCTTGCATACTGTATTCCGCATTCCTTTAATATTCTGAATGCTGATTCATCATAAGTGCCAAAGGGGAACACGAATCCTGCTATTTTCTGTTCATAGAAGGCTTCAAGATTCCTGATATCTGTTGAAATTTCATTGTATACAGTTTCCTCGTCAAGTCCCTTCAGATTGGCATGGGTCAAGGTATGTGATGCAATTTCATGCCCTTTGTAAAGCTCCCTCATATCTTTCTGATTCATCCTGTGGATCACGATATTTCCCTGGGTAAATGTATCGGCTCTTGTCTGGATTCCACTATTCTGGTTAAAAGTTGCTTTCATTCCATATTTGTTAAACAATGCAATCAACCGTCTATCCTGTTCTACTCCGTCATCATAGCTAAAAGTGACCGCTTTCTTCTTACCATTCCACATAATAATTACCATACCTTTCCATAACCTGCAAACTTTTCTGTTTCATCGAAAAATCATCTGCGCAAAATCCGTAAAGCAAGGCCTCCACACATTCCAGTCATGCTCTCCGGGATAAATCCTTCTGATTTCATGAACGCCCTTTTCCCGGATAATTTCATCCTCTGCCAGAAACCTGGGAAGGAAGCTGTCCTTATCCCCTATACAGCGGAAAAATGTATGGAAATAGCTGTTAAACGCCGGATTATCCATTGCCTTTAAATGAGTCTGCCCATAAGGCTTTCTGTCAACTACATCCCTATCCGGGTCTCCTTCAATAAAATCCCTTAAAAAACCGGAGAAGATTCCGACTTCGCTGAACAGATCAGGGTGATCGCATACAGTCCGTGTTGTCTGTACAGAGCCCATAGACAATCCTGCCATGCCACGTTTTTCCTTGCATCCACCAAACTGATACTTTTTTTCTACCATCGGAATGATTTCTTCTACCAGCATCCGTTCCAGCAGAACATGGTTTAATCTCTCTTCTAAACCAAACTTTTCTTTTACCATGCCATCGCACATGACAAGGGCAAATGGTTTTATTTTTCCCATTTCAATCAAATTATCAAGTATGATATTTGCTTTCCCTGTTGTTGTCCAGGAAATCTCGCACTCACCGAATCCATGCTGCAGATACAGGACAGGAAGCCCCGCAGACGGTACACATGGCGGAAGATAAACAATAAACCGTTCCCAGTTATTGGAAATACCTGACATATAAAATTCGTGTACCAGTGTTCCATGTGGAATATCCCGTATTTCCGTCAGCTCATTTCCATCCGGCAGTTCAATATAATTATATAAATAGCAGTATCCATGCCCGATGGGCAGTTCAGGAAGCAGAACCTCCTGTCCGTCCACGCAGATCTGTACATAATTCACTGCTGTGGAGAACGGAAGCTCCAGAATCCATTTTTTCCCATCTTTTGTAAATGGATATGTTTTCTCCCCCAGTTTCATAGAAATCTCTTTTGCATTTTCACAGTCCAGCTGTAAATAATTTTTTCCGTCTTTTTGGAAAAGCATGTTGCTTTGTTCCATAAATACCCTCCTTGCTGCAAGTAATAAAACCATCTCTATATGGTGATATTCTCAGAATTTCATCTGTCTGCATGTTCTGACACCATTGACATAAATGTCATTTGCCAGTTCTGTAACAAGCCGCATATCCTGCCAGGTTTCACACTTATTCCCCATAAAAGTAATGTTGTCAAAATGGACATCATGGACACGTACTTCTTCTGTCGGTGTCTGATACCCCCGGATCATGGAGACCGGGATATCTCCGTTCAGCACCTGGATATTATCAAAATAGATATCATTAATCTCTCCTTTGGCAAGCTGTTCCGTATATCTGCAAAGCAGAACCTTAATATCGAACAGTTTCTGTTCTGCCTGCTCTACTCTGATATTTTTATAATGTATATCATGAACATGGCCGCCATCTGCCTGATGGATGGAAATCGCCGCACCACCCATGTTTCCTTCATACTGGCAGTGTATAATATCACAATCCTCAAATACCAGGTCGTGGATTTCGCTCTGGAGGGCATAACCAAGCTCTATGGCATTACCGGGTTCTGCATTCCAGATCACGTTATTGTGAACACGCACTTTTGTTACGTCACGTACCGTTGACGGATCTTCAAACAATCTTTGGGATTTGATGCAGATACTGTCGTCTGTGGAACGGATAAAGCAATTTTTTACCTCTACATCCTGGCTGCTCGTAATATCAATACCGTCTCCCGTTACAATCCTCGACATAATATTCATATCATCAATTACAACATGGTCACACGCCGCAGGAACTACATGCCAGGAAGGTCCGTCTACAGCAGTAAAGCCTTTTAAGAGTACATTATTACACCACTTGGCATAGATAAAGAAACGGTGTGCATTACTGTCCGGCAGATGCCAGCAGGCTCCGTTGATAATTCCGTTTCCTACAATGGAAATATTGTCACAATGGTCTGCGTATACACACCCTGATACAACAGCACCTTCCTCTATGTAAACCGTATCATTGGACTTTAAGGTAAGAACTCCTACATTATATACCTTGCCCTTTTCAAAGCAGATGGTGGTATCTGCCGGCTTCTCAATCCTGTGCGAGCAAAGCACAAACAATGCATCATGAAGACCACCATCTGTCTCTACAGTAAACTTTCTCGGTTTATCAAGATGGATATGGACTGTTTCTCCTTTTACAGAAGGAACTATGCCAAAGCTGGACGGACGGATTTCAAGTTTTTCATATGGTGTATGGATTGAAATCTCCAGATCATACGCTTCGTTATCTACTACTACAACATAGTCAAACGAATCTGTATGGTATACCACACGCTCTGTTCCATTGCAGGTAACACTGTATTTTGCTGATTTTTCCAATTCATCTACGGAGTTTAAAATAAATCTCGGTTCCTTGACCGGGTCCGGATTAGGATAATAAATCAAATCATTTTCAAAATCCTTCATGCCTCTTTTCTCCTATGCTTGTATAATGTTCTCAGAAACAAGGTGGTCACTACTGTTTCCAATACTGATACGCAGTTTCATTCCGCTGCTGACGGTTTCCATGTTTTTGCCATAATATGAGAATTCTTCCTGGTCAATAAAGAAATCTACATCCTTCTTCTCCCCCGGCTCCAGGAAAACCTTCTGAAAACGGACAAGCTCTTTCTTTGGACGTACTACAGATGCATATAATGTTTCATAATAACACTGGACTACTTCTGCTCCCCCAACATTCCCTGTATTGCGCACATTACAATGTACATGTACTTTTTTATCCTGTCCTATCTGCACATCAATGTCCGAAATATCAAACTCTGTATAGGACAGTCCATAACCGAATGGATATAACGGCGTATTGGGGATATCCATATATCTGCTGGTGAAACGGTTTTCTGAATTATCTTCTGTAAGTATATGTCCGGTTTTTACATCCCAGTAGCTTATGGGCACCTGTCCCACACACCATGGGATACTCACAGATAATTTGCCGGAAGGGTTTATTCTGCCATACACAATATCTATGATTGCTTCAGCTCCCATAGTTCCTGGTCTCCAGGCCATAATGACAGCCTTGGATTTTTCTGATATCCTCCGCAGATCCAATGGTCTTCCTGCAATTACCACAGTCACGATATTACTTGTACGTTCTGCTATTTTTTCAAATAACACCTGCTGCTCTTCCGGCAAAGTCAGGAATGCCCTGCTGGCAGCCTCTCCTGACTGGGATTCATGTTCACCCAGTACACATACGACCGTATCTTCATGGGTTATCGTTTCCAGCCACTGCTCATCCCCTGGCTTGTCAGACAATTCCTGTTCCACCTGCCATACCTTACACTCTGCATCAGAAAGAATATTGCATCCAGTAATACATTCTGCTTCTATCTGCTTTTTTTGTAAAACATCTTCTATTGTTTCAACTGCCTCATGTTCTCCAAAAATTGACCAGCGGCTTAATAATTCTCTTGATTCTGTATAGGGTCCTGCCCAAATAACTTTCTTCTTCTTGCTTAATGGAAGTATCTTATCATTTTTCAAAAGGACACAGCTTTCGCCTGCCAGCTGATATGCCTTTTCCCGGTTATACAGAGTCAGTTTTCCACTCTTTCCGAGACCGGCAAACGGATTTTCAAAAAGCCCCAGCTGATTTTTCATCATCAGGACCCTGAATGCACTTTCATCAACAAACGCTTCTGGAATTTTGCCACTTTCCACCAGTTTTTCAAGACACAGCATATAAGCAGGACTCATCATATCAATGTCTACACCGGCTTCTGAAGCCTGGATTGCTGCTTCTTCCATATCAGCTGCCACTCCCTGTTCTTCCAGCTGGCCTATGGAGCCCCAATCTGAAATTACAGTTCCCTCAAATCCTTCCTTATCCCGCAGAAGCCCTTTAAGAAGTTCCTTATTTCCACTTATCGGTTTACGGTCAATAGCATTAAAAGCTGTCATGACCATAGCAGGCTTTGCTTTTAATGCCATACGGAAAGGTTTTACATACTGCTCCAGAAATGTCCGCTGGGATATTTCAACATCATTATATTCCCTTCCCGCATTCACAGCCCCATAACCTGCAAAATGCTTCAGGCATGCCGCTATTCCGGTATCAGCTTTCTGCTGATAGCCATCTACCATTGCTTTTCCCATGATCCCGTTTACATATGGGTCTTCTCCAAAGGATTCCATCATCCTTCCCCATCTGGGATCTCTTGAAACATCAATCATAGGAGAAAATGTTGCCCTTAGCCCTTCTGAAGATGCCTCCGAGGCAGCTATAGAAGCCGCCTCAGACACCAGTTCCGGATGAAATGAACACGCCTGCCCCAACGGAATCGGATAAATCGTCCGACATCCATGGATAACATCTGCCATAAAGAGAAGTGGAATATGATGGGGATGCTGTTCCATATATCTGCTCTGGATATCATAAATTTTATCTTTACCGATCACTCCAAGCACTGAACCGGCATATTGAATGATCCATTCCGGTGGTAACTGTTCGCCAACAACACCTGTGAGTACTGCCTCTTTATCGAAGTATACACCAGTGAGCTGCACCATCTGTCCTATTTTTTCCTGTAATGACATTTCTGACAGCAATTGCTGTAATTCATGTATTTCCATAAATACTCCTTATGTTCAATCCGTTTATTTCTAATGTTCATTTCTCCAAAGATCAGCCCGAAGCATCTAGTATTTTACTCAAAGTAGATTGTCCTGCCACTTTCTGCAGACTGGTAGATTGCTTCCAGAATACGTGTGACAACTGCAGCCTGTGCAGGCTTCACAACCTGTTCTGCCCCATCAACAACAATGTGGTAAAACAATTCCTGTTCATAGTCTGCTGCTGACTTTTCTTTTCCTGAGAAAAATGCTACTCCACCGCTTGATAATTCCGGTTTCTCTACTACCTGTGTGTTATGGTGGATGTAATTGATCCTAAGACCGTCTTTCATATCAGCTCCGGCTTTTGTACCACACAGGCTTGTTTTTGCCTCATCAACCTCCAGTGTGTTCAGTGCCCAGGCTGATTCCAGTTCGATCACTGCCCCATTTTTCATACGGATAAAGCCAAAAGCAGAATCTTCTACACAGAACTTATCCGGATCCCAGTTACCAAATGCATTTCCCTGGTCTGTCTGATCAGACAGCTTGTGGAATGAAGCTCCCGTAACAGACTGCACTTCATAATTATCCATCATCCATAATGTCAGATCCAGTGCATGTGTACCAATATCGATCAGAGGACCGCCGCCCTGTTCTTCTTCATTCAGGAACACACCCCAGGTCGGAACAGCTCTTCTTCTGAGTGCATGTGCTTTGGCAAAATAGATTTCTCCCAATTCATCACTTTTGCACATTTCCTTCAGATACAGTGAATCTGTACGATAACGGTTCTGATATGCTATGTTGAGAACTCTGTGTGTTCTTTCAGCAGTTTCGACCATCTTCTGTGCTTCTGCATAATTTTTTGCCATTGGCTTCTCACACATGACATCTCTTCCTGCCTCCATTGCTGCTATAGAGATTTCTGCATGGGAACGGTTTGGGGTAGTTACATATACAACATCCAGATCTTCTTTTAGAAGTTCACGGTAATCTTCAAATACTTTTGCATCTTCTGTGCCAAATTTTTCTTTTGTCTCCTGCGCACGCTCTATGATGATGTCACAAAAAGCCACCACCTCATAGAGACCACTTTGCTGCATAGCCGGGAGATGTTTTCCGTTAGCAATCCCGCCACAGCCTACGATTCCTGCTCTTAATTTTCTCATGGTATTTCCTCCTTATTTGCACTTTTCTGTGTTATATAACATATTTCTCCAGATATCTTTTACTGAGAATTAAAGACTTTTCCACCTTTTCCTTGAAATCCTCAAATGCTTTATCTTCTATTTCGATACATGTACAGCCATCATATCCTATATCAGTAAGTGCTGACACGTATTTTCCCCAGTCCACATCGCCAAGTCCCGGAATCTTAGGTGACATATATTCCAGCGGATAAGCCATGATGCCACAGGACTCTAATTTATCCCTGTATATCTTGATATCCTTGTAATGAACATGGAATATTTTATCCTTAAATTCATAAAGCGGGCGGATATAGTCGATCATCTGCCAGATAAAGTGGGATGGATCGTAATTAATGCCAAGATTATCACTGTCCAGGATCTTGAAGACCTCTCTCCAGATTGGCGGAGTTGTCATCAGATTCTGTCCTCCGGGCCACTGTTCCTCACCAAAAAGCATCGGGCAGTTTTCAATTGCTATTTTTACGTCACATACCTCTGCCAGTTTTATGATTGGTGGCCATATTTCTTTTACAAGTTCAAGATTTTCCCGTACATTTTTGGTCTGATCCCTTCCGATAAATGTTGTGACCATGCCAACACCTAACTTTTTACTTGCACGTATGACATTCTTCAGATGTTCAATAGCAGCATTTCTTTTCTCTTTATCTGCCGTCATTACGTTAGGATAATATGCCAGTGCAGAGATTTCTACTCCTGCTTTTTCTGCATATGCCATAATATGGGCTGCATATTCATCATCCTGGTTTACCCGTTCTGCATCTATATGGCTTACACCCGCATATCTTCTTTCTGCTTTTTCTTCTGGCCAGCATGCCACTTCCACACATTCAAATCCCTGCTCTGAAGCAAAATCCATCATTTGTTCATAAGTCCATCCGTCAAGGATTGATGTAATAAACCCAAGTTTCATAGAAAAATCCTCCTGTATCTATTTTGCCCATGGAGTTGGTGTAAAATCTCCACCCCTGCACCATTTCAGATAATTCAGTGCATGAAGCTGTCCGGTCATCTCCAGTTCTCCGGAATATACAGGATCATGGTATCCCTCAATGCAGATATCGTCCTCATATCCGTTACTTCTTAAAATAGAAATGATATCTCTCCAGTTCGTGTCACCAAAGCCCGGCATACGATGCCATACAAATGGGACTGCGCCTGATATGCCACTATGTCTTACAGCATCCCAGTCTATTGTTGCATCTTTTCCATGTATATGTACTATTTTTTTGCACCATTTTCTCAGCTCTGTTACCGGATCGATAAGCTGTACCATCTGATGTGTCGGCTCCCATTCCAGTCCGAAGTTATCATTCTTTACTTCCTCAAACATCACTTCCCATGCTTTAGGGTTAAAACCGATATTACATGTCGCATGTTCCCATGTTCCATCCATAAGGCAATTCTCAATTCCCAGCTTCACTCCCTTTTCTTCTGCAAGATCAGCCAGTTCCCGGAATACCTTGCCAAACTCTTCATATGCGGATTCTACCGGCTTTCCTTCCCACGCTCCTGCAAAAGTACTCACATGTGTAGCTCCGAATTTTCCGGCAGTGCAGATTACATTTTCCAGTGTTTTCCTATGCTCTGCATACTGGATAGGATTGCAATAGTATCCAACTGTCGTGATTTTGGAATCCGTACCTGCCAACAGTTTTTCCGTGCTCAATGCCAGCTTATCAAGGTCAGTCCCTTCCAGTGACATATGGAAATTAAGAGAAAATGTCTCAAATCCGTTTCCAATAAATCCCTTTAACCATTCTTCTGCCTTAGCTCCAGGAACGCACGTTCCTATTTTTATCTGTTTCATACTTATTTTCTCCTGTTCCTTCATAAATACTTATGATTCATACTGTCTATAATCAATCACCTGGTTTGTTTCTGCTGATTGGAAAATAGCTTCCATTAGTTTCATTACACGCATCACCTGGAAGAGCTTAATCTCCGGCTCTGCCCCATCTCTTATAACTGCTGCTACATTCCTATGGAAATCCGCAATATCTCCGGACACATGTGGCAGCTCTTCTTTCACGATTGTATCTTCCCGTCTCGGAGCCATGGTTTTGGTCAGACCTGCTGCTGTCTTTACCGGCACTACTTTCTCTTCGGTTATGCCTGTTTTCCGTATGATCTCACCATTTAACTGCCAGTCCCTGATTACCGCAGTACCATCTTCACCCAGTACATACCATCTTGGCAGGGAAATATAATTATTGGTACCTACTTCAACTAAGACTTCCGTTCCGCCTTCAAATGTCAGGATTGTGGTGAACCCATCATCCACTTCCTGATTGGTAATATGGGTAAGTGATGCATATACAGTTTCAATTTTTCTATCTCCGTAAAGATACAGAATCTGATCCAGCAAATGTACACCCCAGTCAAGAACCATTCCGCCACCATGTATTTTTTCTTTTCTCCAGTCGCCCGGAATACCCCTTGAACCATGCACACGGCTTTCTATCCGGAAGACATGCCCCAGCTTCTGCTCCTCTACAAGCTTTCGTATGATCAGGAAATCATCATCCCAGCGCCTGTTCTGGTGTACTGTCAGGAACTTTCCGGTTTCTTTGGCAACATTTTCCATCTCCTGAAGATCAGAAGATGACAGAGTCACCGGTTTCTCTGATATCACGTTTTTCCCCGCATGCATAGCACGGATTGCAATCGGCTTATGGCAGTCATTTGGAGTGGCAATCAGCACGACATCAATATCCGGGTCTGATAACATTTCCTCTTCCGAGCCATACACAGAAAAACCTTTTTCTTTTGCTTCTATTCTCTTTTCTTCCTTGATATCATAGATACCACCAATTTCAATTTCCGGTACATTTGACAGGATTTCTGTATGCCATCTACCCATTCCACCATATCCTATCAGTCCGTAGATTACTTTGTTTTCCCGCATTTTATACCTCCAATTAAGGAGCAGCGGCTAATGAACACCATCAGCCGCTGTCTCTTTTACTTACTTAATTCATCGTTGATTTCTTTGAGAATCTGATCACCACCCTGATTCTTCCAGTTTTTAACGAAAGTATCGAATTCGCTGATATCTGCTTTTCCCATAATGATCTTTGCAAATGTTTCTTCTTCCATTTTTTGCAGGTTAGCCCATTTTGCCTGCATGGTTTCTGTCTGACCGCTATATGCATTGTAAACCGGTATATATTTATCATTTACATAGGGAGCTCCTCCAACCAGAAGTGACACAAGTCTCGGAAGATTAGTTTTTGCAAGGTCACTGTCCAGATTCCATTTATCCAGGCTGAAATCATCATAAGGTTCTTTTTTCAGTTTTTTAACTGCTTCCATATCACTCTTTAACAATTTGTGCTGTGAGAAATCGACATCATCCATTGTAATCTCTCCTGCAAGATATTTTTCAAGAGTCTCCGTGGATACTTCAATCTCATCTGCATTGTCGTAGCCATTCCATAACGGATAAAAATCCGCACAACTCATTTCTGAGGAGGTAATGCCATCGTCTGTCCACTGTTGTTCATGAGCAACCAGATAGCTAATAATCTTAAATGCAGCTTCCGGATTCTTACAGCTCTTACTTACTACTACATATTTACTTGTAGGATCCGGCATATGGGTATAATAATTCCCGTCCTCAGACAGTGGTGTAAAATATGCTCTCCAATCTGCTTCGCCTGCCAGTGTAGCATCTCCCACCGTATAACCACTCCACCAAGGTCCAAAGAAAATTCCTACCTTTCCAGACAAAACAGCTTCCTGACAATTGCTTCTAACAAGCATTTCCGGATCAATCAGTTTATCTGTATATAATTTCTGGATTTTTTCCAGAGCTGTTCTGGTCTCCGGCTGAATTGAACCATATTTTACAGTTCCATCCTCATCCTGCAGCCAGTACTGTGGATAAGACTGGAAGCTGCAGAACAACGGATCCAGTCCAAACTGGTTATCTCCGATATCATTTATATGATTGGAATTACCTGGTCCAAGAATTCCAATGGTATCATCTTCTCCGTTACCATCCGGATCCTGGGTCACGAATGCCTCTGCTACTGCTGCCATTTCATCCCAGGTTCTTGGTACCTCCAGTCCAAGATTATCCAGCCAGTCCTGACGGATCCACATTTCGTTCATTTCTCCTACCATCATACTCGGAGCCGGGATTGCCATCATTTCTCCCTTATCATTCGTGATACATTTTTTCAGCTCTTCCCCACCGGATTCCACAAATCCTTTCAGCTTATCTGAAGCATAGTCTTCAAAATACTGATCCAGCGGCTGAATCATGTCATATTTCAGAAGTGCCCTGTACTGTGTCGCATTGACATTCATCATCTCCGGAATCGTACCACTTCCGATACACAGGTTCATTTTCTCATCATAGTCAGATGAGGATGCAATCCAGTCATATACGACCTCGATATTAAGATCATCCTTCAAAAAGCGTGTATAGGAGTTATCTTCATAGCTCATTCCGTCAGGAATCTTCGCATTTGGATTCATTGAACCGCCCAGATGGACAGTTACTGTCTCTGCATATTTTGAAAATGGGAGATCTTCCTTGGCTGTTCCTTCTGCCTCACCTACTGCTGTTTTCTGTGTGTTTTCTTCTGATGTTTTGCCGCATCCTGCCAGCGCAGTCGCAACCAGTGCCGTTGCACTTACAAGTGCGATAATCTGTTTCTGCTTCATACTTTTCCTCCTTTTTTATCCTTTTACTGATCCAAGTGTAATACCATCTACAAAATATCTTTGCAGGAATGGATATACAATCAGTACCGGTATCATAGCTATAAATATCTTTGCTGAATCCAATGAGAGATTATTTAATTTTATCGCCTGTGCGATCTGTTCTACGTTCATTGTAGAATAATCCAGTGTTACAACCATCTGCTGGATATAGGTCTGCAGTGGGTAACTGCTTTGTCTTGTACTCAGGACCATTCCCTGGAAGAATTCATTCCAGTACATGACCATGGTAAAAAGTGCAATGGTTGCCACCATCGGTTTTGCCAGCGGTATGTATATGGATATCAGATTCCTCCACGGTCCGCCGCCATCAACAAAACATGCTTCTTCCAGCTCTGATGGAAGATTTTTAAAAAAGTTCACTGCAAGGATTACATTAAACACCTGTAGTCCTGTTCCCAGCACCAGTCCCCAGATACTGTCCATCAGATGGTAGTTTCTCATAGTGATATACCATGGAACAGTACCACCATTGAACAACATACAAAATACGAGAATCCACATGAAGATTTCTTTATGGGGGAACTGCTTTTTCGTTCTTGACAATGGGAACGCTGCCATAAGAACACATACCATGCTGACAGCAGTACCCAGTACTACTCTTTTTATAGATATCAGGAACGAACCAAAAAATGCACCTTCTCCCAAAATCTTCTGGTAGGAGAGCAGATTGAAGCCAACCGGCCAGAAAGCAACTTTTCCTGCATTAACGGCTTCCTTGCTGCTCAAGGATACACAGAGGACATACCATACAGGCATAATACAGATCAACGCGACTATAACAAGGAACACCACATTCAAAACATCGAAAATCTTGGAGCCGAGGCTTTTGTTCTCAATCATAGATATCACCTCCTAAAACAGTTTATAACCGGTAAATTTATCTGCAAGCCAGTAACCCAGGGCAATCAGTATTACACTGATTACAGACTTGAATAATCCGACTGCTGTTGCCAGAGAATACTGCAGATTCTGTAAACCAGCCCTGTATACCCATGTATCAATAATATCTCCTGTTGAATATACCAATGGGTTATACAGATTATATATCTGGTCAAATCCTGCATTTAATATATTGCCAAGAGACAGGATAGCCAGAAGTGCTACTGTCGTCCTTATACCCGGCAGCGTCACATGCCATATCCTCTTAAACCTGCCGGCACCATCTACTGCTGCCGCTTCATACAATGATTTATCAACACCCAGGATAGCAGCAAGATAAACTACTGTATTATAACCGAACCCTTTCCAGATGTCCGTACCAATCACCAGCGGCTGGAACAGCTTTGCTTCCCCGAAGAAATTGACCGAATCGCCGCCAAACAGCTGTATCAGCTGATTTATCGGTCCTGTATAACCGAAAATGTTCAGCACGATCTTTGCAAGAATAACCCAGGACAGAAAATACGGTAAGTATACGATTGTCTGAATCGGACGCTTTAGTCTTTTCAATGCCAGTTCATTTAATAATAATGCAAAAATCAGCGGGAAAATAATATTTCCAATGATCTTACCCACAGCAATAGTGACTGTATTCCGCAAAACCTGCGCAATGTCACTCATCTGAAACATATACTCAAAATTAGCCAGACCAACAAATTTGGAATGCAGGATGCCCTGTCCCGGATTATAATCCTGAAAAGCCATCACGATTCCAAACATAGGCACGATACTGAAAAAGAACAGCCACAGGAAAGCCGGTACCAGCATTATGTAATAATGTTTCACAAACCTTTTAATGTACATGAGTAAACCTCCCTTCTTTTATAGACAGTTTATCCTGTAATCATATTTTTCACTAGACGATATTGTTTCTGATTTTACAGTCTTTTTTTTAACCCTGTTTGCATATTCTGTTGGTGTGCATCCATATTCTTTTGTAAACACTTTTGTAAAATAATAATAATTGTCATATCCCAGATCTGATGCAATCTGCGTGATATTTTCAGTTCCTTTTTCCATTTTACATGCCGCCGCATGCATTTTTCTGCTGATCACATAGTTATGAAATGTATCACCGGTCATTTCTTTAAATCTCGTGCTGAAATAGCTTCTGCTCATTCCAATCTCCGCTGCGGCATCTTCCGACTTCAGGTTATCTTCTATATGTTCTTCTATGTATAGGATAATCCTTGCAAAGATATAGATATCATTTGCTTTTTCTGTCTGCAGGCACATCCGGTACAGCTCATCCTTCCATTTTTTTACCCATGCCAGCATATCATTTACGGAGGATAGCGCCGGAAATTCATACTCTTCCCCTGTGATCTCCTGAATGCGGTGGAGGCTCTTTACAAAAATCCTTTCGGCAGTGCGAAGCTCCACTTCCCCTGTCATTTCACACAACCTGCCAAACTCGTTATCATCATATATCCATCTGGTGTTCATCCATGCATTTTCCAGCTCCTTGCGTAATCCGTGATCCTCCTGCCTTTTTTCCTTTTTTAACAGATTATCCTTATATTTTCTATCCACCCGATCCAGTATCTGGTCACAGTCATCCTCATCAAAGCTTATCTTAGATATGTAATCCAGTGCTCCCAGTCTCATGGCTTTCTGTGCATAACGGAAATCTTCATGTACTGAAAAGATCACAAATTTCACATCCGGATATTCTGTTCTGCATCTTTCCATCAGCTCAATCCCATCTATCTCCGGCATATCTATGTCCGTGAACACAACATCCACCATGTTATCCTTCAGAAATTCCAGTGCTTTACTCCCATTCTGGACATCGCCCACAACTTCAAATCCATATTTTTCCCAGTTCATTATGGATATCAAACCTTTCCTAGCCAGTTTATCATCATCAACAACTAATACTCTCATTCCCTCATACCCTCTTATTCTATACCAGTATCTGTCACTTTAGCTTTATCCCGTAACTCTTCCTGAACCGGGATTAGAATTGTAATCTTGGTTCCACATCCTTTTTTGCAATTTACGAACAGATTCGTCTGTCCTTCATAGAATGAATCCAGCATTGCCTTTACATACCGCAGACCAATCCCTCTGTTCCCATTCTGCATTTTCTGCAGATCATAATCAAAAGGTGCATTGATCTGATCAATCTCCTCTCTGGTCAGTCCGTTACCGCTGTCTGCTATGGTGATTGCCGCTAATCCCCGCCTATTATCTTCAAAGATCTGTATTGTTATTTTCTCATCCTTTCCAAGTCCATACTGTATCGCATTTTCCACCAGCGGCTGAAGCAGCATCCGCACCGTTGGCTGTTCCAGATAACTGCCTTCCTCCACATTCATTTCTATCACAAAATCATATCGCATCTGCTGGAGTGCGATATATTCTTTCACAATATCAATCTCTGTCCTGAGTGTTGTCTGCATTCCCTCTTTTCCCAGATTGTACGACAGCAGCTTCTTTAATCTCTGCACAAATTCCGTAATGTTATCCTGATGGCTCATCCTTGCCATCCACTGGATAGAGTTTAAAGTATTGAGCAGAAAATGTGGATTAATCTGGAACAGGAGCTTCTCATATTCTATCCGCTGGATATTTTTTTCTTTTTCCACAACGTTATCAATAAGATTCCTGATCTGGTCCTTCATCTTCTCCACTTCATGCATCAGGTCATCGAATTCCTTGATATCATACTCCTGCTTTACCATCTGTAGGGAGCCTCCTCCAATCTGAAGCAGCTGTTCCTGAAACTGATTGAGCGGCTTACATATTAACCGGTAGAGATAAATGACAGAGCCGGAGAAAACACAGAACGACACAAGGATGATAACTAGCAGCTTCAGCCTCCACATATTCATTTCTTTCTGATATGTATTCTCCGGCAGCGCAATGGCATTCGCATATCCTATCTCACTGCGGTATACCATGACCATATATCCTTCCTGGCTTGTCACCGCATACTCTTCTTTTTCCGGCAATTTGGACAGGAGCTGCTGCCCCCGGATAATCGCAGGGTTATTACTGTACTGCACAATACCATTCTCATCCAGTTCCATATAAGTATATGTCCAGTTTTCTTTGTTTAACCTTTCCGCAACACTCATATCCGGCTCTATCTCTGCATAAATATCCATTTTCTGCCTGTTGCTGAAGGAAACCCTCCGCTTTACCGATATCACCGGTCTTTCCCTGATCCCCAGGCAGGATGAATGCATAGCCTGGATTGTATTTCCAATATTTTCAGTTACATTAGGGATAGTCTGATATACTTGATCCAGATTCCTGACATTGATATTTCTGATCAATTCACTTTGCTCTTCCAGGTCATAATAAGTAACACCGAGCAGCTTTGTATTCACATATCCGAGCTTTACCAGTTCTTCTCTGAGTGATTTCTGTCCCATATACTTGTCAAAATTATCCTCAGCACTTAAATAAGACTCTACCACGTTTCCAATAAGTCCGCTAGGGCTCATCTGGTTGACAATACTGATCATGTCATAATAAGCACTATCCATCTCCCGCGTTATCTGTTCCAGATATATCTGCATGCTTTCCTGAATACTGTCATTCCGTATCATTCGGATTGTCATATATGACACAATCACCACTGCAAGGATACTTGACATCGTACTGATCAGCATAACAACCATCATCTTTTTCCTAAGTGTCTGTTTCCCTCTCTTTTCTCTTCCCATACCGGCTTCCCCACTCATATCTTGCACTATTTGTTATTTTAAAGCATACATACTTTTTATCGAATGTCAACTGTTTATGAAATGTCTTTTTTACTAAAAAGTCCATCATTATTATTCGTAGCAAAAAATATATTCCACGATACTGACCAACATGGAAAAGAGTAATCGAGATAACATCGATTGCTCTTTTTAAACTCATGTTGATTCCCTCTCTATAATAGAGGGTAATGTAATATACGATTGAAGATACAGATTATTCTTCCTTATTTTCTGGATGACATACTTACCAGCCTGCATTTCGATAAGAAACAAGAACCTGGGATGAAACAGTTTCAGTTACATCAATAGTTTCACGTATTTTTCCATGCACAGAATCTTCTACATCATTCCAGTAACTACCTTTTCCGAGTGAAAGATAGTGGAAAATGCGCGTATAACCGAATGTCAGTTTTCCCCGCTCATAAAAGTAATAAAGTAGTGCGGGAACTTTCCCGTTGTTATTCGGCAAATTAAACGCTGCCTTTTCCGTCAGATTAAAACGGGTCTTTCAGAGCACCTAACGATGGGATGAAGCATATATTTTTGGACGCTTCAGGCACGTTATTTTATGAGAAAAAACCATCATGCAGATTATCTTACATGATGGTTTCTAAAGCTATCCGAGTTCACAGTCATTGATTGCCTGCATGACGGCATCGGCGGTTATGATATTTAAATTTGAGCTGTTTCCAACCAACAGACTTGCATTACACAGTTTGTTGATCATACGTGGGGTCCCATTCGCTGCATTGAGGATTGCTTCCAGTGCATTGTCTTCGAATACCGTTTGTGTGCATCCGGCGCCATTCAGTTTGGCAGCAACATAGGAATGCCCTTCTGCTTTTGTCATGCCTTCCAGATTATAATTCATGACAATTCTCTGGCGGAAAGGTTCGTGGATGCTTAGACGCAGGGTGCTGTTGAGCTGTGGCAGACCGGAAAGAAGAACAACAGCCCGGTCTTTGGAATCCATTTCAAAGTTGAACAGCATTTTTAAGTCATTGAGTACAGCGTTTCCGATATAGTTCGCTTCATCTATGATGATGACAGGCGTCTGTCGTTTCTCAAGTACGAGACGGTTGATTTCATCCTGAATGATTTTGAAGTTATCGGTCTTGCGGAATGCAGGCTGGGCTCCAAGTTCAGCGGCAAGATTCCGGTAAAAATCATTTACAGTCAGGGTGGAAAGACTGGAATAAACTACTTTATAAAGGGAAGTATTCAGTCCCGAAGCCCAGTTCCTGACAGCGGTGGTCTTTCCTCTTCCGGCGCTTCCGGTCAGGAGGCCGAAGCCTTTTGTGGTAAGCAGGTAGTTCAGACGGAACAGAACCTCCTTGTATTCCTGTGTTTCTACGAGGACTTCCTTTGAGTTCTTTAGGAAAGGATTGAACTCCAATCCATATCTTGCAGTGTAATCCATAATCATTCGTCTCCTTTGCATAAGCGTACTTTTTCTCTTTTTATCAATGCGTTTTCGGTTTTATTGAGAAGCCGGATTGGTGTCAGCGTCCCGTCAGCTTCCACAATGAAGATTTCTTTCATATCCGGGGAATAGCGCAGGCGGATACGCTGCCGTGCAAAACGATAATCAACTTCGTATTCAATCTGGTCGATGACGATTACACTGTCAGCAGATACCCGGCGTTCAATCTCCAGAAGGAAATTTTGACGGATGTCTTCCTCAGAAAGTCTGCGGATCTGCTCCGGTTCCGAAAAGAAACGGTCCTGTGGGGACAGTCCACGGAGGGAAGAATGGGGGGATTGGTTGTATTGCTGGACAAAAGCGTACAGACTTCCCCTCAGTTCTTCCAGTGAATGGAAATCCCGCATATCAAGGGCTGCCATCCACTGATCCTTCATCGTCCGGAACCAGCGTTCAATCTTGGCTTTTCCGGTGGGAGTGTATGGCTGGCAGTAACTGAGTGTTGTACCGATTCTTGCGGCAAGGAGTTCCATCTGCCTGTTTTTGTAAGATTTACCATTGTCAAAGTTGAAAACTTTTGGGCGCCCATACTTTGCTATGGCTGATTTCATAACCGACATCAGGTTGATAAAGTTATCATGATAGAACACATCAATTCCGGTAATGAAGCGGCTGGCATCATCAATCAGGGCAATGATATAGATCCGGTGTTTTT
>NZ_JBBEWO010000033.1:0-16513 GCF_038739805.1 Blautia acetica
TCTGGAAGATCTTCTGCCCTGGTCAGGAAAACTTCCGGCAGGGATCCGCAAAGCTTAAATATCGGTGGCTGCAAAGCAGCCGCCTAAAAATGTCAAGGTACTCGCTATTTTGCGTTTACTTTTTTATTACATTGTAATTCACATTAATGCACGATCATCAAAAAACGCCCCACACTTGCAGGACGTTCCTCTCTCAAATATTCACTTAACTCTCACCTGTAGTAGTCTCCCCGTAGAACCCTTTTAACGATTTCCCCAAGGGGTTCACTTCTATATATACTCTCTTAACGATAACTGTTACACAATCCACTTTAACTCGCCTGAGAAGTAGTCTTTCAGTAGTTCCGTGGCACTATGACTGCCGTACTATGCCCAGTTCTGCGCGACTTTTCACTACACATTCGGTAGTCCGTTCACCCTGCCGTGGCAAACAATCAATTCTTGTTATCAAGTCAACGGTCTACACATAAGCAATTATAATCTTTTCACTGCCTGCTCAAATTCCTGCTCTGTATCAACAAACCGATACGGTTCATATTCTCCATATGCTGATGGGCGGCTAATTGTAACTAGTTGCACTTTATCCGTTCCTATTTCGGCAATTAACTTTCTCTTAAAATCCACTAAATGCTGACCGTGAGCCGTCTGTAAAGCCAAACAGCCAATATCATTAATTTTTTTTGCAATCAGATAACACACGCTCCAACACCTCCTTGAACTCATTTTCTGTTCTGATTCTACCACTTTCATATTCTTTTCGCAACGAACAACCAATCCAATTGTCATAATTGCGTTTATATACATATTTATGAAGCCAGTTATTTAATTGCCGGTCATAATATGTATTGTACTGAATTTCTATAGGATAGTGATAATTACTTAATTGAAAATAGACATGAATTCCTCTATATCCATCGTCATGTGCTTTTCCTTCTGACATATCAGCCATACGAAGATTTTCACAATTTCTAAGAGTCAAAATCTCTTCATAATTATCACATAATGCCCGAAAACCTAACATATCATCAAAAACTTTTCTTGCCTGATGATCCGGAAAATATCGTTCATATTTTAACCGAGCAGACTGTATGCTCTTAATTCTATAATCTGTTGCAATATCATGTAAAATGCTACAAGAATCATACCACTCATTAATCTTATCTAATTCTTCAAACAAAGCTTCCTTATCAAAATAATGCAAATTCTTTTTCAAATGAATGCCTAGATTGGAACGATATGAAAGCTTCTTTAATTTTTCTATGGACAATCCATCTTTTTTCAAAATATCTTCTATCAAAACCTCATCTCCTACACAGATATTTTTATTAACTTTTCCTTGTATTTTATCATATCGGAGCATCTTTCAAAAGTTGTAAAATCGTTGTAAAAGTTCTTCCTGCTGCCTGTTGCGTTAGTTTGCCCTGCTTTGCCGCGATTTGCCAAGTATGTAGCTGCCGCTGAGATTGTTAAAGCAATCACAGAATAAGCAAAACGAGGCAAAATGTGGCATATTGAGGCCGTCAAAAGTAGTAAAAACGTAGTAAGAATGGGGGTGTGTTACTACTGTGGTGATAAGGCAAATATTAATTATCTTGCTTTAACCAAGAACCATTCACACATCCATTTTCAATGATTTCTCTAGCATATTATTATTTAGAATATCTAAATCAGACACAAATTTCAACGCCGAGTGATAACCTCATCACCGAACTCAATGCAGCCAACTTTCTGCCTTGCCACAAGCAGCTCATGTCCAGCTTTCGTATGTATCCCCCTGTCAATGTCGGAACCAATGACAGGGTTAAAAAAGCATAGGCGACCTCCAAATTCAAAAGCAGGTCGGTTAATCCTGCAACATATTGATTTTGAACATTTCATACACATCTTATGTCATCGGAAGTTTTCTTGTTCCCGCATTCGTTTTTGTAGATTCGATGTGATATTCCATGTGGTTTGTTCTCTGTAGCTGATGATTGATTGGTTCATCTATTTAATTCATTCGGTTATAGAATTCCTTATTATTCGGTATTCAACATAGAATAGAGAAGAACTTCTTTATATAAAAGATCCCATGTATTAGGAGATTTCGCAACTGCGTCTGGGCTATCTGATAAATCTTCCGACGAAGTCATGATAATATTAATAAGTTTTCCTCCTAGCCTATTCCAGATCTTCTCAGGTGACATTTCCCAACTATATAACTGGGTTGACTTATCCACCTTGACTAATGCTCTAAAAGCCGCAACAATTGGAAATATAATTCCTTTAGGCAATACATAGTTCATCGGTTGATTGCCAAAAATAGAATAATTTACAACCGTATCTTCATTCACATACTTTGACATTTTTTTTCTGCGATATGTACGATTTACCGTATTACCTTTATCAGCAAATGTAGTTTCAACCATTTCCCAAATATCAAAAATATCAGGAATAATCGGAGTCATGTTTTTTACAATTTGGTCTCGAGAATCCTTTAATCTTAAAAATCTATTCAGACTTGTCTCTTTTCCGGTGTAAGACTGAATCGGCTGCGCATCTCCTCCCTTTGGATAGAGGCTTTGATTAAACATGTTCATAATAGCAATAATTTCACGTACATCAATTACGTTTTTGTCACCAACATGTTCATTCTGCTTAAATGCAATACGATTATAGAAACTTTCATTTTTCAGAGCTGCTTTAATCGGCTCAAAACTACGATTTAATTCCTCGATAGAACGCTGATCCACCTGAACAGACTGATTTCGAGCTTCAGCAAGTTCCACTGGTGAGGAAATTCCTGTAAAAAATTCAAAAAAAACATACTGCTCAAAGAACAGTTCATTATTCTTTTGTTTTGTAAGAATAATCTTTAAAGTATGACCTCCATCAATATTTCCATGTATCTCAGGGTCCGATAAAGTAACTTTAATCATTCCTGTCTTATTATCATAGGCAAACTTGTCTACAGACATTACAATACCTCTATTCTTTTCATGGAAATTCTTGCATCCACTGTCAATGCTTTTTGCAATTTCTTTTGCGACATTTGTTGTAAGCTTCTGGTCTCTAGGATTAGTACGCATCCAATCTTCAAACTTTGCCGGAACATCCTGTAATCTTACATAACAAACATACTTTTTAGAACCATCCTTTGTAAGTTCACTCATTGGATTATCCATCTTCTTTACCTGCTTTGCAGGAAATTTAATAATACTTGCCATTTTTATCCTCCTTATGGTCATCGATTTTGCGAATAAAAAAAGCGTCTACCAAAGTAGAACGCGAATAATAAGTCATAAAAAAGGATAAACTTTACCTTCTGCAAATACATTACACGCCTTCACATCTACTCAAGATACTGAAAAACTACCAGGAATAAAACATTCCTGCAGCTGTGCTTCTTTTATTCATTCACATTATCTCACAGTAAAAGCAATACGTCAAACGCTTTCAAATTATCTATAGTCATTCTGATAAATGCACTCTGAATTCTATTTTTTAACAGAATACATAATTAATCATATGCCCTCTTACACCTCTCCTGTTTCCCAGTATCGCATAAAGCAACATGCACACCCTACACTCTCATTTTAAAATTTTCTAAAAAACTATTGACGAGTTGGAAAATATTTGCTATACTTTCACTTGTCCTTTGGGAAAACCAAATGACAAGCGAGCGGGAGTGCTGGAATTGGCAGACAGGCAAGACTAAGGATCTTGTGTCTGTATAGACGTGTGGGTTCAAGTCCCATCTCCCGCAGTTTTATACAGAGTGTAAAGAGGGCTGAAATCCTAAATACAAAGGGTTTCAGCCCTTTTCATTTCTCTCTCCCTTCTTTAGCAGCACTACTTTCTCTTTTGTATTTTTGCAAAATTTCAGTCAGAAATCCAGTAAGATTTGACAGAGGGAACAGTATTTAGTACAATTTAGGAGATAAAATAGGATACATGATGTCTATTATAAAAATGATAGTCGGTATATTTCTGTATAAACAGTAAAGGAACCTTGCTTTACAGTTAATAAAATCTAAAAAATGGAGGTTTTCATGAGAAAACTAGCTTTAAGCGATGAAATATTACTAAAAATCGAGAAACCAGCCCGCTATATCGGGAATGAAGTGAACTCGGTAATGAAAAACAAAGATGAGGTAGATATCCGTTTCGCTATGTGCTTTCCAGACGTCTACGAAATCGGAATGTCCCATTTGGGAATCCAGATTCTCTATGACATGTTTAACCAGAGGGAAGATACCTGGTGCGAAAGGGTATATTCTCCCTGGCCGGATTTGGACAAAGTGATGCGGGAGAAAAAAATTCCTCTGTTTGCATTGGAATCTCAGGATCCGATTCGTAATTTTGACTTTCTGGGAATTACCATTCAGTACGAAATGTGTTATACCAATATTCTGCAGATACTGGATTTAAGCGGTATGCCTTTAAGAGCAGCGGATCGGGACGAAAGCTGGCCTTTGGTTATGGGAGGCGGTCCTTGTACTTATAATCCGGAACCATTGGCGCCATTCTTTGATTTGTTCTATATCGGAGAAGGAGAAACTGTCTTCGGAGAAGTTTTGGATTCTTATAAAAAATACAAAAAAGCTGGAAAAAGCAAAAAAGAATTTCTGGAAAGAGCTGCGGAAATTCCCGGAATTTATGTACCTTCCTTCTACGATACCACTTATAAGGAAGACGGAACCATTGCCTCTTTTGTGCCTAACAATCCGCATGCAAAAGAAAAAATCGAGAAACAGGTCGTTATGGATATCACCAACACCTATTATCCGAAGAAACCTGTCGTACCTTTTATCAAAGCCACACAGGACAGGGTAACTCTGGAAGTACAAAGAGGCTGTATTCGCGGCTGTCGCTTCTGTCAGGCGGGTATGCTGTACCGCCCTACCAGGGAAAGAGATGTAAAATTTTTAAAAGATACAGCAAAAGCCATGCTGGACAGCACCGGACACGAGGAAATTTCCCTTAGTTCTCTGAGTACCAGCGATTATTCTAAACTGCAGGAATTGCTGGAATATTTGATTGACGACTGTTCTGAAAGAAAGGTGAATATTTCTCTGCCTTCTCTTCGCATTGACTCTTTTTCTCTGGACGTTATGCGTAAAGTACAGGATATCAAAAAAAGCAGCCTGACCTTTGCACCGGAAGCAGGTACTCAGAGAATGCGGGATGTGATTAACAAAGGGCTCACAGAAGAAATCATTCTGGAAGGCGCAGGCAAAGCCTTTGAAGGCGGTTGGAGTAGAGTAAAATTATACTTTATGCTGGGACTTCCCACAGAAACAGAAGAAGATATGAAAGGAATTGCTCATCTGGCCGAGTCCATTGCCAAAAGATATTATGAAATCCCAAAAGACCAGCGACACGGCAAATGCCAGATTGTAGTCAGCACTTCTTTCTTTGTGCCGAAACCTTTCACTCCATTCCAGTGGGCCGGAATGTTCCGGAAAGAGGATTATCTGGAGCGAGCAAAAATTGTCAAGGAAGAGATTAAAGCACAGTTGAATCAGAAAAGTATTAAATACAATTATCACGAAGCTGATGTAACCGTTTTAGAGGGAATTCTGGCCCGCGGTGACCGAAGAGTGGCGGACGTATTAGAAGCAACTTACCGAAAAGGTGCTATTTTTGATGCCTGGTCCGAATATTTCCGCTATGACCTCTGGATGGACGCTTTTGAAGAGGCAGGTCTTGACCCGGAATTTTATACTTTAAGAGAGCGCCCGCTGGACGAAATTTTCCCGTGGGATTTCCTGTCCATTGGAGTAACACGGAAATTCCTGGAAAAAGAATGGGAAAAAGCCCATCAGGAAGCAGTTACGCCAAACTGCAGAATGAAATGTTCCGGCTGCGGTGCGGCAGCTTACAAAGGAGGTGTCTGCATTGAAGGTTAGAGTAAAATTTGCAAAACAGGGGGCCATGAAATTTATCGGGCATCTGGATATTATGAGGTATTTTCAGAAAGCTATCCGCAGGGCGGACATTGATGTGGCGTATTCTGAAGGATTCAGTCCCCATATGATTATGTCTTTTGCTGCCCCACTGGGTGTAGGTGTGACCAGCACGGCAGAATATTTTGATATGGAAATTCAGACATCCATACCGTCCAAGGAGGCCATCAGACGACTGAATGATACTATGGCAGAAGGTATGAAAGTGCTTAGTTTCCGGCAGATACCAGACGGAAAAGCCAATGCGGCCATGGCTCTTGTGGCGGCTGCCGATTATCAGGTGAATTTCCGGGAAGGTATGGCACCCGGAGACGACTGGAAAGAAAAGGTACAGGCCTTTATGGAACAGCCGGAAATTCTGGTTGTAAAGAAAACGAAAAAGAATGAAAAAGAGGTGGACATTAAACCTTTTATTTATGACTTACATTTAGATAACGGAGGAATATTCCTTCAGCTTGCAGCCGGAAGTGTCAAAAATACCAAGCCGGAGCTGGTAATGGAAGCATTTTATCAGTTCTGCGGGAAAGAATTTGATAGTTTTTCTCTTTTGGTGCATCGCCTGGAAGTATATGCAGATAAAGGGACAGAAACGGAACGAAAACTGATTTCTCTGGAAAACCTGGGAGAAGACCTTGAGTAGGCTGATACTGACTCCCATGGAATACAAAGGCATTCCCATGCTGACGGCTGCGTTAGAAGAAAACGGGCGTATCTGTCAGATAAATCCCATGGGAATGTCAAAAAGCTGTATTCTGGGAAATATTTATATTGGAAAAGTAAAAAATCTTGCTAAAAATATTCATGCAGCTTTTGTGGAAATTGCAGAAGGCCAAATGTGCTACTACTCCTTGGATGAAAAGGAACCGCCTGTTTTTGCCAATCCCAAAAAGAATGAAGAAATCAAACCGGGAGACGAAATTGTGGTACAGGTGGCTCGGGAAGGAATAAAAAGCAAACTTCCCTATGTGACAGGCAATCTGAATTTTACCGGTCATTATCTGGTGCTCACTTCTCACAGAAAAGAACTTGGTTTTTCCGGGAAACTGACAAAAGCGGAAAAACAGCGTTTTCGGGAACTTCTGGAAAACCGCATGCCGGAAAATGCAGGTATCATTGTCAGAACCAACAGCCGGAATGCAGCTGATGAGGAGATTCTGATAGAACTGGATTTGCTGGTGCAGAGATACCAACAGGTTTTATTGAAAGGAACATCCCGGGTATGCTTTTCTCTTCTGGAAGAAAGCCTGCCGGAATATATGCAGGTTTTGCAGAACGTATACACCGAACATCTGGAAGAAATTGTGACGGATAACAAGTCCTTGTATGAAGCGGTTTCCAGTTATGCCAAAACCGCCTTTCCCGAAAACACACAAATCCGCTTGTATGAGGACAAACTCCTTCCGCTCTACAAATTGTACAGCCTGGAAAGCGCCCTGGAACATGGACTGCATGAAAAAGTCTGGCTGAAATCCGGCGGCTTTCTGGTCATTCAGCAGACCGAGGCTTTTGTGTGTATTGACGTCAATACCGGAAAGTTTACAGCAAATAAAGAAATGGAGGAAACCTTTCGAAAAATCAACCTGGAAGCGGCCGCAGAGATTGCTTTGCAGCTAAGACTCCGAAACCTGTCCGGTATCATTCTCATCGACTTTATTAACATGAAAAGCCCGAAGCATAAAAAAGAACTGATGGAAAATCTGCAGGCGTATTTAAATCGTGACCCGGTAAAAGGAACGGTGGTTGATATGACTTCCCTGAACATCGTGGAAGTAACCAGAAAAAAAGTGCGGAAGTCTCTTACAGAAGAAATGAAAGAACTGGCAAAGGAGGTTGTATCTTGAAAGAAAAGTCCCAGCTGACCACCTTGTGTTATATTGAAAACCAGGAACAGTATCTGATGCTGCACCGGGTTTCAAAGAAAAATGACGTAAACAAAGATAAATGGATTGGCGTTGGCGGCCATTTTGAAGCCAATGAGAGTCCGGAGGAGTGCCTCCTCCGGGAAGTTCACGAGGAAACCGGACTGACGCTCACTTCCTACCGTTTTCGCGGATTGGTTACCTTTCATCTGGAAAAAACAGACGGAGATTTTTCAGAAACAGAGTACATGTGCCTGTATACGGCAGATGCATACGAAGGTGAAATCACTGAATGTGAGGAAGGCGTACTGGAATGGGTGGATAAAAAAGATTTGTTCCGGTTAAATCTCTGGGAGGGGGATAAGATTTTTTTCCGTCTTCTGGAGGAAGACAGAGTTTTCTTTTCTCTCAAACTCAGCTATGTGGAAGATGAACTGAAAGAGGCGGTTTTGGATGGAAGGACACTGGATTTATGAAACTTTTCTTCTATCCAAAATAGCTCACTCTTTCATATTCATATTTTCTATAGAATCTTTTTCTGAAAAATCAGCGAATACATACTCCATTCACATACTTGCACACAATATTCTGCTCATCCCCCAGATAAATAAAACGCTCCAGCCTCTGTGAAACCTCCAGCTTCCGGGGCTGGGGCAGACTGGTGTCATCCAAGACCAGCGCATCAAACGCATACCCCGGCAAAAAACTTCCCACGTTTCCGAAAAAAGAACCTCCACCCAAAGTTCCCATATAAAAGACCTCTGGAAATGTAAGAGGCTTTGCCTCGGAATCCACCAGACGCCAACGCAGCTTAGAGCACTGCACCGCATCAGCCATGGCACGCAGAATGGAAGTGTTGCTGCCTGCCGCCATATCACTGCCCAGTCCTATTGAAACGCCCGCGCTGAGAAACTTTCGTACCGGTGCAATTCCGGAGGACAGATTGGCATTGGACTGCGGACAATGAGCCACATAAACGCCCTGCTCTTTCATCAACTGGATTTCCTCCTCGTCTACCCAAATACAGTGCGCCATCACCGCAGGATAAGTTCCGCCGAAAAGTCCTGCCTGAAAATAAGCATCGCTGTAAGATTTCGCCTTGGGACACAATTCCTTTACCCAGGCAACCTCCTGAGGATTTTCCGATAAATGAGACTGAACCGGCAAACCATATTCCTTCTGAATCGTTCTCAGCTCTGCCATCAGTTCATCACTGCAGGCCGGAATAAACCTTGGGGTCAGAATGGGCCTGGTATGTCTGTATTTTCCCTCTGTCTCCTGTAACCACCGTCTGGTTTCTGCTGCAGAACTCTGTGCGCTTGCCTCTTCCAGATTTTTTCCGCCGTTTCTGTCCATATTCACCTTGCCTGCATACGTTTCCAAACCGGATTCTTCCAACAAATCCATCAGAATTTCTGTGGCTTCTACATGAAGAGTGCCAAAGATAACGGCTCTTGTCACTGCACTTTTTTTCAGTTCCTCCACATACATGCCATATGCCCTTTGAGCGTATTCCAAATCCGCATATCGGGCCTCTTCCGGAAATGTATGGGTGTTAAGCCATTCCAAAAGTTCCAAATCCATTCCCAGCCCCCGAAAAGCATACTGGGGCGCATGGGCATGCAAATCCGTCAGTCCCGGAATCACCAGAACGTCTCCCATATCTCTCACCTCAAAAGAGGCAAACTTCTGAGGTATCTTTTCAAAAACTCCCTGGCAGACACCATCTTTACAGACTGCATAACTGTTGGGTTTTATGTGAAGTTTTTTCTTTTCATCGCTATAACAAATATGTCCTTTCAGCACAAAAGATTTTTTTCTGTCCATTCTGAGTCCTCCTGATGTTTTCTCTGCCGTCATGATAACGGTTAATTTCTTTACTGTCTCTGGAATTTTTCCCGTATCCTCTGTTCGCCTTCCAAAAGACGCTGCTGCACCGGCTGGCTGTCCCCCAGAATTTCCTTAAAGCAATTCCATTCATCTGCAAGTCCCTGTCCGTGATAAACCCGGTAAGCCCCCGCATCGCTTCCCAGTGCCATGTGCACGCCCCGGGCAAAAGCACTGCGGATATTCCGGCTTCCCGTTTCCCAGATTTTCTTCAACACCTTATCGGAAAAGCGGCCGCAGCCAATCATATTTTTTACCACTGTAATTGTAGGCACCCAGACCACATCGGACTCTGCCATCGCCTGTATGGTTTCCCCGTCCACATAATTTCCATGTTCCACGCTGTCTGCCCCGGCTTCCACCACTTCTCTTACCGCCCTGGCACCATTGGTATGAGCCATGACTGAAAATCCCTCCTCATGGGCAATATGCACCATTTCCTTTACTTCGCCAAAAGAAAGGGGTGTTTCTGTCACCGAACCATCTGTGTTAAAATCCATAATTCCCGTGGTCATAATTTTAATAAAATCTCCGCCCTGAGCACCAGCTTCTTTTACAAGGGCTGCATACTCCTTCAGATTTTCAAACCCCCGTCCCACAATTCCTCCGTAGTGCCCTTTGCGGTGAATGGCAAAAACGGGCGTTCGGTAGTCAATACCGTATTCCCCTGCCAGTTCTTTCGCTCTTTTGGAAACCTGGAGATTATCTCCGCCGTCCCGGACAAAGGAAATATTTTTCTCCTGATATGCCCTGAAATGGCTGTAAATAACTTCCTCATCTACACCGTTCTCATGCTTTCTCACAGCCTGTCTGTAATTGACCGCGTTCATAAAAATATGTGCATGGTTTTCTCCAAACATGATGTCATCTTCTTTCCTGTTTTTTTCTGAATCTTACTCATACCTCGGATTTTCATAATGATTTCCGCTATTCTTCTCTTGCCCAGCCGTAAGCGCATTTCACCGCTTTTTTCCAGCCTTTGGACTTTTTGTCCCTCTCCTCTTCTGTAATTGCAGGTGTAAAGGTTCGGTCAACACTCCAGTTTTCCATAATTTCCTCTTTGCTGTTCCAGTATCCCACAGCCAGACCAGCCAGATAAGCGGCGCCCATAGCCGTAGTTTCCACACAGACCGGACGTTTCACCGGCACCTGTATCATATCCGCCTGGGCCTGCATAAGGAAATTATTGGCGCTGGCCCCACCGTCTACCCGCAGGGAATTAATTTCCATGCCGGAATCTGCTTTCATGGCCTCAATCACATCATGCACCTGATAAGCCAGTGATTCCAGAGAAGCCCGGATAATATGGCATTTATTCACCCCACGGGTAAGTCCCACAATGGTTCCTCTTGCATATTGATCCCAATATGGCGCCCCCAGCCCGGTAAATGCCGGAACCACATAACACCCATTGGTATCTTTTACTTTCTGCGCCATATATTCGGAATCCTCTGCGGAATCAATAAGACGCAGTTCGTCCCGCAGCCACTGAATCACAGCGCCTGCCACAAATACAGAACCCTCCAAGGCATAATTCACTTTACCGTCCAATCCCCAGGCAATGGTTGTAACCAGCCCATTTTCGGAAAACACTGGTTGTTCTCCTGTATTCATCAAAAGGAAACAGCCTGTGCCGTACGTATTCTTTGCATCTCCCCTGGAAAAGCAGGCCTGTCCAAAAAGTGCGGACTGCTGGTCTCCTGCTGCTCCTCCGATAGGAATTTCGCCTCCGAAAAAACTGCTGTCCGTCACACCGTAAATACAGCTGGAAGGCTTCACATCCGGCAGCATACACCGGGGGATATCCAATTCCTTTAAAATATCCTCGTCCCATTCCAGAGTATTGATATTGTAGAGCAGCGTTCTGGAAGCATTGGAATAATCCGTCACATGGACAGCACCCTTTGTCATTTTCCATATCAGCCAGGTTTCTACGGTTCCAAAAAGCAGTTCTCCCCTTTCAGCTTTCTCCCTGGCCCCTCTCACATGGTCTAAAATCCACTTTACTTTCGTTCCGGAAAAATAGGCGTCGATAATCAGTCCGGTTTTCTTCCGAAATACATCCGTGAGTCCTTTTTCTTTCAGAGAGTCACAATATTCCGAAGTCCTTCTGCACTGCCACACAATAGCATGATAAACCGGCTCTCCTGTATTTTTATCCCATACCACTGCAGTTTCTCTCTGATTGGTAATACCGATGGCCGCAATATCCTCAGCCTCTGCACCGGCTTTTTGCATTGCCTCCACAGCAACGCCCAGCTGGTTGGACCAGATTTCGTTTGCATCGTGTTCCACCCAACCCGGCTTTGGAAAATACTGGGTAAACTCCTTCTGGGCAAAGCTTACGATTTCCCCTTTTTTATTAAATAGAATGCAGCGGTTACTTGTGGTTCCCGCATCTAATGCCATTACATATTTTGCCATATCTCTTTACCTCCTGCCAGAATAAAAAAGCTGTCCAGAAAAAAAGGATTTCCTTTTATATCTGACAGCTTTTCTCGTACTCTTTTCTGCCTTGCTTATTGCTTTTGCATAACATCTATTGCTATTTTAGCGCGATTCGAAGAAAATTTCAACAAAATAAGGATTTTTTCTAATCTTTTTACACGCTATTCAGCCGCCAAACTTTTTTTGATAAGGATAAGCCTCTCAACATAGATCTTGTAAATTTCGCGCCATATCGTCTTCTCTAATACTGCCAAATTTATATCGTTCTATTTCCTCTTATCATCACAATAAGTCAGCTTTGCGATACATTCACAATGTGTTGAGTGTGCAATTCAGATTCCCCAAAAACAGAATTTGCTCTTGGCGGAACAAAAATTTTGAGCATTGATTGCACCAACTTTAATTGTGCAACGGGTCGCTGCACAATTACTCTAACTCCTTTTCAATTTCTTCAACAGACGGAAGACTACTTCGCAGTTCCTCCGGCAATGCTTTTGCAATTTGGTTTTTCCATTCTGCTACACCAATCGGATTTTGATATCCTGCCAGAGAATACTCTACTACAGTTTTATTTTTTCCTTTTACCAACAACAAACCAATTGTCGGCTTATCATCTGGATGACGTAAAATATCATTAACCGCATTTTGGTACATATTTAACTGACTGATAAAGCCCGGTTCAAAATCACAGGCTTTCAGTTCGATAACGACATAGCACCGTAGCTTCAGATGATAAAACAGAAGATCAATATAGAAATCATCACCACCAACTTCCAGATGAACCTGTCTGCCGACAAAGGCAAATCCTTGCCCTAATTCCAGCAGAAAACTTTGAATATGTTCTGTCAGCTGGCGCTCTATTTCCACCTCTCTGCGAGGAATATCTGTTCCAAGAAAATCAAACAGATAGGGATCTTTGAATACCTGATTTACCAGATCAGAATCTGTTGGCGGTAGTGCTGCCTGGAAATTGTTTACGCTTTGACCTGCACGTTCCATCAGCCTACTCTCAATTTGCATATCGAGAATTGTTTTGCTCCATCCGTTTTCTATTGTTTTCTGTGCATACCATATGCGGCTCTTTTGGTCTGTCAGCTTATCCATCAAAGAAATATTGCTTCTCCACGGAATTTGTGCAACGACCCGTTGCACTATTTCATAGTCAGGCCAGCACTCGGCAAATTTCCGCATGTATTTGATATTTCTCGGAGAAAATCCAGACATATCAGGAAATGCGTCCTTCAAGTCTTTAGCCATGCGGTCGATAACTTTCGTACCCCAGCCCTCTTTCTCCTGCTTTTTTATAATGGCTTTGCCAATGTTCCAGTAAAGACAAATCATACTGGAATTTGCATTCAATACAACAGAGATGCGCTGCTTCTGAATCTCTGCTTTTATTTCTTCTATAAAATTCAAATAAGTATCACTCATCTCGGAAAGATTAGGAGCGACAGGAAATATCACCCCGTCTTTATTCTTTCCCATCCGCTTTCTATTATCCAATTTTTCTTCCTCACAATTCTTCATAATTTATAATTTTCAAAAATGCCATTCTTTTAAAATATTATATCAGAATAAACAAGTGTTTTCTATATGTCACTGTAACTGCCAACAATAAAATCCTCAGTCTATCTGAGGATTTTATTCTTATCAGTTTTGTATGGCAGGAACTATCCTTCAGTTCCTGCCACTGCTTATACATTGAAATCAATGCTTTGTGTAATCACTATTCCTGATTGGAACTGTAGCTCGATTTTATTCTCATTTATAACTCGTACCGTTTTCAAAAGCCGCCGTACCAGTTCATCATCAAACTCCCGTTTCAAGTAGCCAATCTTACGAGTATACTGCTCCATATCTTTCACGCGCTGTCCATAAGCATCCGCTAGTTGGCATTCCTTGAGTTTCTTCGCCTTCTGTTTTTTCAGTTCTTTCATCCGGTCTGCAATCACACGGTATTCTTTATCAAAGTCCTCATCTGCGGCCTGCTTTCCGGCACTTTCTTCGATCAGCTTCAACATTTTCTGTTGCAGTGCTTCGATTTGCTTAGCATATTCTGTCGGCTCTGCAGATGCGGAGTAGCTGCCGATGACTCGGATTACATTTTCACGGAACGCCTGCACGAATTCTCCCTGATCTTCCACCACGCTGCCGATGGCTGTCATAATCGTTTCATGGAGTGTTTTTTCTTTGAGAGTAGGGGAATGTTTGCATCGCTTGGAACCATGCTTTAAGCGGTTGTCACAGCGCCAAACCGCCTGTTTCTGTCCATACTTTGACCATACCTGCCTGCGATACGGCTCACCGCATTCTGCACAGACCATGATATCCGACAGTACATATTTGGAACTGTATTTTCCTTTCTGTGGCGCATCCTTTTTACGGGATGCTGGACGGTAGATGCTGGCTCTGCGTGCCTTTTCCTCTTGTACACGGTGGAACAATTCTTTGGGAATGATGGGTTCATGATCATCTTCAATGTAATACTGTGGCACAATCCCTCGGTTCTTCACTTTCTTCTTGGTCAGGAAATCCACGGTATAGGTTTTCTGTAGCAGGGCGTCTCCCATATATTTTTCGTTTGAGAGCATCTTGTCAATGGTGGTTGCATACCACGTTGTCTGCCCGGTTGCGGTTTTAACGCCATCCGCTTCCAGAATCCTTTTGATCCGGTAACTGCTGTTGCCCTCCAGAAACAGTCGGAAGATTCTGCGTACCACTTCCGCTTCTTCCGGTACGATTACAAGGTTTCCGTCCTCGTCTTTGGTGTACCCCATAAACTTGCTGTGATTGACGATCACCTTGCCGTCCTCGAATTTCCGGACGATTCCCCAGTGGCAGTTCTCACTGATATTCCTGCTTTCTTCCTGTGCCTGACTGCTCAGTATGGTCAGGAGCAGTTCGCCGCTTCCTTCCAGCGTATTAATGCTTTCCTTTTCGAAGAATACCGCAATGTTCTTTTCTTTCAGTTTTCGGATATTGATCAGCGCATCTACTGTGTTGCGGGCGAATCGGCTGATGGACTTAGTCAATACCATATCAATTTTTCCCGCCATACAGTCATCGATCATTGCTTGGAAATCCGAGCGTTTTTTCGTGCTAGTCGCGCTTTTTCCGTCATCGGCGTAGATGCCCGCCAGTTTCCAGTTGGGATTTCCTCGTATCTTCTCTGTATAGTAGCTGACCTGTGCCTCATAGCTGCTTTCCTGTTGTTCCCGCAGGGTGCTGACACGGCAGTATGCAGCTACACGCAGGGCTTTCATCTGTGGTCGGATATGGCGGTCATACGTTCCCGTTGCCGGAATGACCGATATGTTCTTTTTTGCCTGTGCCATTTATGTTTCCTCCTTTATCGGTATGGTAATGCTCCGGTCGTTTTTCAGATAAAACTCCAAACCGGTATGTTTTTGTACCACAATTTTTCCTATGGTTTTCTCCAGCAGTACCAGATCACATGTAGTCTGTATTCCGACACTACTCAGAGCATCTGCTATTATCTCATTCTGATAGGCTCTGTCATCAATGCGAATATTCCGATATTGTTCCGCAGCCCTCTGGAATGCCAGCTGTTTGACCACCTGCGCATCACAACTCGGTTCTGCCAGCAGACGGTTGATTTGGACAGTCAGCTTTCGCTCGGCTGTACTTTCCTGCTGCGGTAATTCCTTGAAGTCCGGCTTCAGATAGGAAGGTGTTTCTATTACCTGATTGACTGCCTGTATAAATGCCTGTTCCAATTGTTCTTCGCTTAAAAATCGGTTGCGGCAGAACACACGGTTGTGATGGATGTAATGCTTGCATCTCCACTTTGGATGCTTTCCTTTCTCTGTGTATTTGCGGTAAGGCTGTCCGCATTCTCCGCAGACCAGCAGGCTGCTCCAGACACTTTGATTCGCAAAGCTGTTTGGCTGGGCGGCTCTGCCCAAGTCTTTCACCCGTTGTATCCGTCTGCTCTGTACCTGCTCAAATATACTTTGTTCAATCAGGGGAGGGTAGAACTCGTCTCCTATATATTTTCGGTTCTCCAGAATCTTTCCGATAGATCCGTGGTTCCAAGAGGATTTATGACTTGCATTTAAGATTCCCCGCTGTGTAAAATCTTTTGCGATTCGATATGTAGAAATACCTGCCAAGTATGTGCTGAAAATCTCCCGCACGAATTCTGCGGTCTCAGGCTCGATCTCGGCTTTGCCGTTTTGAATATAATACCCAAGTGGTGTACGCCTTTGCATTTATTACACTTCCTTTCCATAGTATTATCAAGCACACTATAACAAACTTATTTTTCATCTTTAAGGCATAATAAAAGAGGTCTTGGAATAAAGGAATCTGACGTATTTTCCATCAGATTGTTTTATCCTGAGGCCTCTT
>NZ_JBBEWO010000034.1:0-15232 GCF_038739805.1 Blautia acetica
TGAGTTTGGCTTGCGACACCATTCTCAATATAACATAGGAGGTTTTTTATTGAAATCCTCACCGTTTCCACTTACACTATTCGCCCCAGCATAGCTGGGGGATTAGACTTTTCATTTAGAAAAGAACTATTTAAGTGACGCCATCCGCATGGTAGACACCTATTTTGAAAAACACGCTCCCCACCTAACCATATACAAAGTTTATATTTCCAATATCCTGCTTTTGTTTTTCCCGAATTTCAGTTCGGATTACCAGGCAATGGACTGCTTTTTCTCCGCATTGTCCTTCCCTAATCAGAAGACTTCTGTGGTCTATGACCGGGCCACTTATTCTGACTTGAGCTCTTTGCTGGAATATCTGATTCCCAAGTTAAAACGGTTTGATGTATTTTACTTTGCTATGGAAAACCGGCTTTTGGCAAACTTTAACTATGAACAAATTGTCGCTCAGGCCAAACAGCTCTGTCCCGCCCTGCTGTCACCGGATGTAAAAATGCGGCAGATGGCTCATGAAAAGCTGTCCGATATCCTGCAGTCTGTTTCCAGCCGGGATTTTCTTTTGCAGCTTTCCGCTCAAATACTATTGACCATAAGCACCCGGCTCTCTTCTGGTAATGCTGCCTACGTCACCGAGTTTTTATCTGACATTCAAAAAGAGCATGACCTTTTGGTTATCTTAAATCGAGTTATGCAAAAAGTAGACGAACTGGTTCTTTTATCCCAACGTTCTTCTGCTTCCTACAGTCCTTTTATTGAAGACTTACTCCGCTATCTGGAAACGCATGTTTCAGATTCTAATCTGACTTTAAAATGGATTGCGGAAAATCATCTGTACATGAATGTAAACTATGTCAGCCGCTGTTTTGTAAACGAAACGCATCAGAAATTTTCTGCCTATCTGATGAATCTGCGTGTGCAAAAAGCCAAAGAGATTCTGTCCGGACAAAATCCTGACAAAATACAAAATGTAGCGGAGCTGGTAGGGTGTGGGAATAATCCGTATTATTTTTCTAAGATTTTTAAGAAATGCACTGGTATGACGCCTTCTGCTTATATTCGGAAGGTACAGAGAGAACGGGAACTTTAAAAGCCGGAAACGAATGACTGCCGCATAAAATACAGTATCCATGACTGTTGTTTTATGCGGCAGATTCCCGCTTTTTTCTATCGATTTTTCCTTCTATATACTTCATATTTTTGCTTTCTTTCGCTTCAATATTTCTGCCACTTTTTCATCTGTTGCTTTCCTTTCAGCTACAGAATAGATTCTCATTTTCGACGCCTCAAAATCCCTCAAAATTGCCTTCGTTTCTTCTCCCTTTAATAATGGGACAACTGCCATAGATACTGCCATTTTCCTTTCCTCCTTATCCGAATTTTTCTTGCTGTCATTATAGCATACCCATTTTTCTCCTGTCGAATAGAAAAACCTCTCTCTTTCCCATGGTATTTTTATATACTTTTACAAACTCTCACTTATCATTCTATACAAAAATAAGACCTCTGCATCCTGGTATCTCTCAGTTTTCTCCCTGATTACCCTGACGCGGCGGTCTTATTTTGTATGAGGATTTGACATTACATATTACCGTCTATTCATCTATGCGGAGGATGTATGCGGTAACTGTAAATCTATCCTACCCCATTTCTCCTCTCCTTACAAGCCTCCCTGGGGGTTGATTTTTCAAAAAATCACACATTTTTGTTGATAAATTTCATTTCATAAAGCTGTCAATTCCCTTCTTCAGCTTTCCCAGCCCTTCGTTGTCCTGCTGCCGAAGCTCCTGGTCCACGCACTCTTCCATATACTGCTTTAAAATTTCCTTTCCTGCACCGTTTACCGCAGATTTCACCGCTGCAAGCTGAATCAGCACTTCGCTGCAGTCCCGCTCCTGCTCCACCATGTCCCGCACCATTTTCAGGTGTCCCGTGGCACGGGCAATTCTATTTACCATGGCTTTATCATACCTTGTCTGGTCTTTCTTTTCCATGCTTTTCCCCCGGTCTTTTTCAGCAGTAAATGTCTTCGTCTGCATTTTCATTCCACGAATATCCCATCTGGCCAGCCGCTTTCTCTGCTGCAGAAATGTCCAGAATATCCGCTGCGACCCAGAGGGCTGTATCGATTCCCGCCATACTGCTGCTACAGGAATAAAACTTTCCGTCAATGACCACCCTTGCATTCTCCACTCTTTCGATTCCTGCTGTAAACATACGGTTCCAGTTTGCGTCCATAGGAAAATCCGCTATTTTCCGCCGATACAGCATACCCGTCTGCGCTAGCAGAGCAGAACCGTTTTCAATCATCAGACAGTAATCTGCGTTTTCAGCCGCTTTTTTTATAAGATTCAAGGTTCTCTCGTCCTTCCACAGAAGTCTTCTGGCCCCTTTGCCTCCCGGAACCAGTAAAATTCCTTCGATTTCTTCCGGAATCAGAAAGTCTGTCCAGACCTTTCCCCCTTGTGTGCTGTTTATCACATCTCCCGACACAGACAAATACCGGAGGTGAAAATGTTCCGGCAATTTTCCGAATACTTCTGCCGGGCCAAAAGCGTCCAACGTTTCAAAATCATCAAACAAAACTATATTTACGTCCATTGTTATTCCTCCCTGGTATTGATTTCTTCCAGACGAATGGTTCTGGCGCAGATTTTCTCTGCCAGATAAGCATTGTGAGTCACCATGAGAAGCCCCAGCCTGCGCTCTTCTACCTCCTTTAGCATCAGATTCCATATCTGCGCCTGGGTAATCACGTCCAGCATGGTGCTCATTTCATCGGCAAAAAGAAAATGAGTGCCTTCAAAGAGAGAACGGGCCACACAGAACCGCTGCAGCTCCCCGCCGGAAAGTTCTCTTGGATAGCGCTCCAGCCAGTCTCTTTCAATTCCCAGCGCATCCATAACCTCATCCCGGAACATACCGGACTCCTGCAAAACTTTTTTCATCTTCCACCTGGGATTGATCGCTTTTTCCGGATGCTGGTAGATAAGCTGAACCGGACTGACTCCTTTTTTCGGCAGAGGCTTTCCGTCCAGAAGCACCTCCCCTTTTGTTGGCTTCAAATAACCGGCCAGAATTTTTACCAGCGTGCTTTTTCCGTATCCGCTGGGGCCTACCAGGCCGACCCGCTCGCCCTCCTCTATTTTCAAACTGACATCCTTTAAAATCCAGGGTGTATTTTCCCTGTACTGGAAACTGATATTTCTTGCTTCAATCTGCATGTATACACCTCACATAGCCCCCACGGACTTCTCTCATAGGTATTTTTTCTTCACATTTCTCTGTCTTATACGGACATCTGGGCGAAAACAGACAGCCCTTGGGAAGATATTTCGCATAGGGCTGGAAACCGGAAATGGGTTCAAATCCATTCTGGGGCAGTGCTCTCCACAGGGCTTTGGAATAGGGATGGCGAAGCGCATGCTCACCCTGTCGGAAATCCTCTGCCTCTGCCATTTCCACCGTGGTTCCCGCATAAAACACGGCAATGCGGTCTGCCATATGAAAGGCCAAATCAATGTCATGGGTAATGAGAATCACCGCTTTCCCCTCATCCGCCAGTTCCCGGAATACTTTCAGGGCTTCCATAGCCATATCCAAATCCAGCCCCGGCGTAGGTTCATCGGCAATAATCACTTCTGCCCCGCTTAGCACGGCTGTAGACACCAATACCCGCCTGGCCATTCCTCCGGAAAGCTGAAACGGATACAGCTTCTCTGTTTTTTCGTCTAACTGAAATCGTTTGAAAATTTCTTTTTGGGCCTCTATCTTTGCCATATCCGGCTTCGGGCCTCTGACCTGGGCCTCCACTTTTATCAGCGGATCCAAAAAGGAAACGGACTGAGGTACCAGGGCAAACTCTTTTCCCCGAAGTTTTTCCTTATCTTTCTGACTCAAAACTTTTCCTTTATAGGAAATTTCACCGCTTATGGCCGCATTTTCCGGAAGCAGCCCCATCACCGCATGGGCCAGAAGACTTTTTCCGGAACCGCTGGAACCTGCAATCACCACAATCTCACCCGGACGCACGTCCAGCGTCATATTAGAAATGACTTTTAAATCATACTGCTCCAAACCTTTTTCATACATGTGAAAGGATACAGACAAATCCTTTACAGATAAAATACTCTCGTTTTTCATAATGTTCTCCTATTCATGGGCGCTGTACGGGTCCACGATTTTCTTTACGTTTTCTCCCAGCCTGTCAAAAAGCAGCACAATCATTACCAGCATGAGTCCTGGGAAAAAGGCCAGCCACCACATTCCTGTTGACAGATATTTCATAGATTCTGAAAGGATGATTCCGATAGCAGGCTGCTCCGGGGAAAGTCCGAATCCCAGAAAAGTCAGACTGGATTCATGCATAATGGCATGTGGAAACATCAAAATCAGTCCGATGACAAACTGTGGAATCATATGAGGAAGAATATGGTGTACGGTAATCCACCAACTGGAATGTCCCAGTTTCTTGGATACCTCTATGTACTGCTGGGAACGAATCTGCAGAACCTCACTTCGGATAATCCGGGCAAGCCCTGTCCAGTGGGTCACTGCCACGCCAATGAGCACGCCTTTCAGACCCTTTCCGCAGGCAAAGGAAATGAGAATCAGCAGTACTGTATGGGGAATTCCCATAACCAAATCAATCACCCAGTTGATAAAATGGTCCAGCCAGGAGGTTCCCGTTGCTGCCGCCACTCCTACAATCAACGCAATCACGGCGCTGACGGTAGAAGCCACTACACCGACCACAATGCTGACAGACAGCCCCTTAATAGTTCGCACCAGCATATCTCGTCCCAGCATATCCGTCCCAAAAGGATGTTCCAGGGAAGGCGGCAGCCCTTTTTTAGAAAAATCTGCCTGAATCAGGTCGTCACTGAGAAGCGCTCCTGCCAGATATACGGAAAATAATACGGCAAGAATCATGACTGCAAAAAAGATGGTTTTTGTCCGCCGGTTTATCTGCAGCTTTCTTGGTTTTGTTCCGGCGCTGACTGCTGCTGTATTACTCATGTCCATATCCCTCCCTTATCTGCGGGTCTACAATTCCATATATGATATTCGCCAGCATATTTCCTACAAATACAAACAATGCGCTGAACAGGGTAATGCCCAGAAGCAGCGGCACATCCGAGGCCATCCCCGCCGCTGAAGCCGCTGCCCCAAGCCCCGGATAGGAAAATACATTTTCTGCCAGAACAGAGCCGCCGAACAGTTCGCTGAAAGAGCCAAACTGCATGGTCACCGCAGGCAGCATAATGTTGCGGAAACCATGGCGTTTCAGCACACTCCATTTCGATTCTCCCCTGGCTTTGGCAAACAGCACATAGTCACTTTCCAGTACATCTACCAGCTTCTCCCTTGTGTGCAGCGCCACATTGGCAAAGGACAGAAAACTCAGGGTAAGTGCCGGTAAAATCAAATGGTGAATCCTCTGCAGAAGCGTCACCTGGTCTGCGGGAACACCTTTTGGCACACTCATGCCCATAGGGAACCAGCCAAGCTGTACGGAAAAAATCATCAGAAACACAATTCCAATCCAGAAAGTGGGAATGGAACACATAATCAGACACACCTTTTTCAAAATTTTATCCGGCCATTTTCCGTTCCAGACTCCCATCATACAACCAACCCCAAAGCCTATGACACCGGAAAACACCCACGCAGTCATCATAAGAGCCAGGGAAGCCGCAAATTTTTCCCTGATGATATCCAGTACCGGGCGGCGATACAAAAGGGATACCCCGAAATCTCCATGGAGAATGGATTTCCCCCATGCCAGAAACCGCTCAACAGGCGGGTCATTTAGCCCCCAGTATTCCGCTATTTTCGCTCTCTGCTCCACGCTGACATTGGGAACCGAGCCCACATACTGCTGTACCGGGTCTACAGGGGAAAGACTGACCAGTACAAAGCTGATGACGCTGACTGCAATCAGCAGCGTCACCATGCGCACAAGATATTTCCCTGTGAATTTCAGATAATATTTACTCTTCATTGTTTTTTCTCCATTTTCTCTTTTAAGCACAACGAGAGGGGCCGCCGCAAAAGCGCAGCAGCTCCCCTTCTTTTGTCAGACCCGATTTTATTCCCAGCTCCACTCTGCCAGGTTGGCAATCAGCGGCCATGCCTGTCCATGAGCATGGATTCTCTGGTTTCCGATATTTAATCCGTCTTTCACATAATAAAGGTGTGTCATATTTACAAAGAATGCCCAGGGCGCCTCCCCTTTCATGGAAGTACCGGTTTCACCGTCCCACTGTGCCTTCTGCCACCACTCATAGGAGTCTTCAATGGTCAGCGAATTCATGGCTTTATCCAGATACTCATCGGTCTTATCGCTCATATAAAATTCCGGATTGTACCAGTCTGTCTTTCCCGCATTGCTGCTGTGGAACAGCATATAAGAAGTCATGGGACTGTCGGAACCCCATCCCATAATCATAGGTTCAGAAAACATTCTCTTAATGGTATCATCCTCACTGACACCTTCTACCGTAATGTCAAAGCCCAGGTTTTCTTTTGCCTGATTTGCCACAGACATAGCCACAGCCTGGCGCATGGAATCTCCCGCAAAATACATCAGATGAAAGGCCAGCTTATTTCCGTCCTTTTCCCGGATGCCATCTCCGTCTGTATCCTTCCAGCCGGACTGTTCCAGAAGTTCCTTTGCATAATCCACATCCGTTTCAATAACGTCCTCCTCATTCCACCATGGCATACCGTCACACTCGGAATAAGCCGGTTTTGCAAGGCCGTTTAAGGCTTCGTCAATAATCTGCTGTCTGTCTACGCCGTAGCAGAGAGCCTTTCTCACATTCACATCACAGGTAATATTATTTCCGATTTTATATCCGTCTTCCGTCTTCTTTCCTTCATCGGGAACGGTTGGAAGTGTAATGCCTCTATTGTCTACGGATTCTACTTTTTCTACATGCATGCCTTCGATTTCTGTGGTTGCAAGAGTTGCAGAGGTCAGCGCAATGTCTACCTCTCCGGCTTTTGCCGCTACAAATCTGGCGTCCTCTTCCTGAATCAGAAATACAGCTCTTTCAATTTCCGGCTTGTCCCCGTAATAATCCTCATTTGCTTCCAGAATAAACTGCTGTCCCTTGTCCCACTGTATCATTTTGTACGGACCGGAACCGATAATCTGGTCTGCGGACATTCCGAATTTGTCGCTGTAAGCCTTCTCCGGTACAATGCCCATCTGCGCTACCGTATAAATAAAGGTTACACAGGGTTTTGTCAGCTTAAATTCTACGGTAGTGTCGTCTTTTGCCGTACAGCTTTCCATCATGGTTAAATCCATATAAGTGGCTTTTTCTTTTGCCGTGTTAAAAGTAAAGGCAACGTCTGAGGCTTTTAGTGCATCTCCGTTTGTAAACTTTACGTCATCCCGGATTTGAAACGTCCAGGTAAGGGCGTCATCACTGACTGTATAATCCGTTGCCAGGTCATTTTCCAGCTGGTCATCTCCGTTTACTTTTACCAGATTGGAATACAAAGGCGACCCGGTATAGCCAAATCCTGTACAAGGGTCAAAAGAATCTCCTTCACTGGAAAAACCAATGGTAACTTCTGATTTTTTTTCTTGGGATTCATCCGTCTTGGCAGAGCCTTCCTCCTTCTGTGTCTGTGTTTTGGCAGAAGATGTACCGGAATCCGATGCCCCGCTTCCACATCCTGTTACCATGGCCGTTACGCATAACAGCGCTGCCAGTGCTTTCATTCTCTTTTTCATCTGTTGTTTCCTCCTGGTTATTTTCGTCTGCCCTTACGGCTGAACTCTATTATAGACAAGAAAAAGCCCCGGGGTAAGCTACCCTGGGGGTTATTTCTTTTTGTATTTTTTTCATTGCCTGTAAATACAGGATTTCAGGAGAACGCTTTCCTCTGCAAAAAGGCTTTTATCCCCATCCGGGGGTTTTCTTTTGCTATTTCTGCACCTCTGTATACTGTTTTATGGACGCAGGCAGAGCAGTGCGGAAAATAACAGAAATATAATTTATTACCTGCTGTTTGTCGTGCTCTTCTTTATGAACAATCCATTCCAGCAGTGTTCCGGCTATTGCCTCTGTATAAAAACTGCTTAAAAAGGTTTCAAAGTCTTTCGGAACTGTGGTTTCCGTGAGTTCTTCTACCTTTTTTATCATGGAAGTTGTAATTTCAATAAAGTCCCAATAGAAAAAACGTTTCAATTCATCTCTTCCCACAGAATCATAAATATTCTTCAAAAACACACTATTTTTTTCAATGTAATCCATGGCAAAGAGAATAACTTCCTCATAATCGATAATCAAATCGAATTTTTTCACAACCTCTATGGCTTCCTGTTCCAAAGTCCATTTCAGTAAATCGTATACATCGGCAAAGTGATAATAAAATGTTTTTCGATTGACATTGCAAACCCGAATCAATTCACTGACCGTTATTTTAGAAAATGATTTCTGTACCACAAGGTTCTTTAAGGCCTCTGCAAATAATTTCTTAGTATTTAAACTGGTCACTTCATATTTCATGTCAAAACCTCCTGCTGTTTTAGTATACAGTTGTCCCACAAAGAATTCAACAATCAAAATTCAGGCATTTGTTCCACAATTCCTGCACATTTGTCCGTATTTTACCCAATCCCGAAAATTTGACCATGTCTAAACAGAACTTTTCTTTTTATAATGGCTCTCGGCAGTAAAAAAGGAGGTGTGCTGCTCGATGTGCAAAGAAATACAGCAATACTTTTATAAGATTACTTTAGCTGCACCTGTCGGAACACGGTATGGACATTTGCAGATGGAAGTGAAACAGGGACTGATTTCCGGCTGCGTTGATATTTTAAATCATAAAAGCCCCTTAACCGGACAGGTACTGGATAACGGTACCTGCAGATTAACCGGAACACTGACATCTCTTATGCAGACCTTCACCTATACGGCAGTGGGCTGCTTCAATGCTCAGTTTATTGAACTGACGTTAAAACGAAGAAACAAGCATTATCATTTAACCGGAATCGCTGCAAGGAGGAATTAGATATGGGATATATTGAAATGCGAAACAGTTGTAAAACCTATAAGATGGGAGAAACAAAAATATATGCAAACAGAGATGTCAGCTTCTCCATTGAAAAAGGAGAACTTGCCATAATACTGGGTTCATCCGGCGCCGGAAAATCCACGGCGCTCAATATCTTAGGCGTAATGGACACCAATGACAGCGGCAAGGTCATCATAGACGGAAAAGATATTTCCAATTACAATGCAAGACAGCTTACGACTTACCGAAGAAATGATGTGGGCTTTGTATTTCAGTTCTATAATCTGGTACAGAACCTGACTTCCAAGGAAAATGTAGAACTTGCTTCTGAAATTGTAAAAGACGCCCTGGACCCTGTGCAGGTACTAAAGGATGTGGGACTTTCCAAGCGAATCAACAACTTTCCCGCACAGCTTTCCGGCGGTGAACAGCAGCGTGTTGCCATTGCCAGGGCCATTGCGAAGAACCCCAAAATTCTTTTGTGCGACGAACCAACCGGCGCCCTGGATTATCAGACCGGCAAGCAGGTACTCCAGATTCTTCAGGATATGTGCCGGAAAAAGGGGGCAACGGTTGTAATCGTTACACATAATGGCGCCATTGCTCCCATTGCGGACCGTGTCATCCACATGCATGACGCTACAGTAAAAAATATCGAAATCAACAAACATCCACGGAATATTGCAGAAATTGAATGGTAGGTGATACTCGTTGAAAAAGAAAAAATTATGGAAAGATATAAAAAAATGCTTTTTAAATTCCAAAGGACGTTTTATCTCTATTTTCTGTCTGATGATGTTAGGCTCTTTTGCACTGGTGGGGCTAAAAGTCACAGGCCCGGACATGCGAGAAACCGGCCTGCACTATTTTGAAGACTTAAATCTGTCTGACATAACAGTCATTGGAGATTACGGCATTGATGAAAATAACCAAGCCGCTATCAATCAGTTATCCGGAACCAGTAAAATAGAATATGGATATTTAAAAGATGTAGAAATCAAGGATACCACCGACAGTATTCGTCTGTTTTCAAATCCGGATACCATTTCCAAATATGAACTGACCGCCGGGAAACATGCAGAAAAAGATGACGAAATCGTTTTGTCCGATACTTATAAAAGTCAATACCACATTGGCGATACCTTAAAAGTCACGGAAAAGGAAAGCGCCGGAACCAAGGTGCTAAAAAAACACACTTTTAAAATTGTGGGATTTGCAAAGTCTCCGGAGTTTCTCTCTTCTATTAATATGGGACAGTCCACTTCCGGAACAGGCGAATTAAAGAGATACGGCTTTGTAAAGAAAGATGTCTTTGATTCTGATTTTTACATGATTGCAAGAGTGACCTTCCGCGATACGCAAAATGTCAATCCTTATTCCGATACCTATACCGATTTGATTCAGACCCATAAAAACCAACTGGACAAGCTGTTAGAGAGTCAGCCTGCCCTTCGTCTGGAGACTCTGAAGGATACGTATCAGAGCAATATTGACGATGGACAGAAACAGATTGACGAAGCCAAACAGAAACTTTCAGACACAAAGGAACAGCTGGCAGACGCTGACAAGCAGATTGAGGATGCAAAAACTGCCATTGCCTCTTCTGATTCTCAGCTCAAAGCTGCCAAAGAACAGTTATCTTCCGGCAAAGCCACCCTTACAAAAAAATGGGAGCAGCTGCAGTCTGCCAAACAATCCCTGGACAGTGCAAAAAATACCCTGCAGACAACAGAAAACCAGTTAAGTTCTGCCTACAGTTCTCTCCAGGACGGATGGGGCAAAATAAACACGGCGGACAGCCAGTTATCTGGGAAAGAGACGCAGCTGGCACAGGCAAAAGAAACGCTTGCCTCCAGTGAACAGGCATTTTCCTCAAAATCCGCAGAACTTCAGGAAAAACAACAGACCTACCAAAGCGCCTTTGACGAATTCACCCAAAAACAGCTGGCTTATCAAAGTGCTTCTGACGAACTGGCAGCGCAGCAGAATACCCTGGATTCCAATAAAAATACTTTGATAAGCGCCAAACAGGAATATGAAACTTCCATTGATTCCTGCACCCAGACCGTCAATGCGCTCAAAGAACAGCTGGCAAATCCTGACCTTTCCCAGGAGGAACAGGAAGCGCTCCATCAAAAGCTGGCTGCTGCCCAGGCAGAACTGGAAAAATGCCAGTCAGAATATGAAAGCTTTTTGTCCGGCACTTATACCCCTCAGATGGACAGCCTTGCCGCCATGCAGACGCAGCTTGACCAGAAAAAAGCGGAACTGGAACAATCCAAAACCCTGCTTGCTGAAAAAGAAACGGAATTAAAGAACGCAAAACAGCAGCTGGATTCCTCAGAACAGGAAATCGGGGCCGCTTCTGCACAGCTTACGGACGCAAAGAATCAAATTGCAGCCAATGAAGCACAGTTAAGTGAAGCAAGACAGTCTCTTGCAGAACAGAAAGCACTTTTGGAAACGAAGCAGGAGGAATACAATTCCGGCTATGCGCAGTATCAGTCAGGTGTTTCTTTATACAACCAGAATCTGAATACTTATTATTCGGGACTGTCCGCATGGAAGGAATCCTTTGAAACCCTGCATTCCAAAGAAAAAGAGTATCAGGAAAACGTTGATAAATTAGAAGCTGCCAAACAGGAATTATCCGATAAAGAGGCGGAATACGAAGGCGGTTTAAAGGAGTTTACTACCAAAGAGGCCGACGCCAATAAAGAAATTGCTGAAAATGAAGAAAAATTAGCAGACGCAAAAGAAGAAATGGACAGTCTGGAACTGCCGGTGTATACCTTAAGCACACGAAGGGAAGCTGCCGGTTCCGACGGTTATAAAATTTACGACTCCATTTCCACCATTATTGACGCCCTGGCAAATGTGTTTCCTATCTTTCTGTACTTTGTAGCCGCACTGGTAACCCTGACTACCATGACACGTTTTGTGGATGAAGAACGTATGAATGCAGGTACTTTAAAGGCCCTTGGCTATACAGACCGTGATGTTATGAAAAAGTTTACGGTCTATGGACTGATTGCAGGCGTGTCCGGCACGCTTGCCGGTATCTTCTCAGGTCATCTGCTGCTGCCGGAAATCATTTACAATGCAGGTTTTAATCCTTGTTGCAGTTCTGCTTGGCATTGTCATTCTCTACAACCTTACCAACATCAATGTTGCAGAACGGATTCGTGAACTTTCCACAATCAAAGTTCTGGGATTCTATGACCAAGAAGTAACTCTCTATATTTACCGGGAAACCATACTTCTTTCCCTGCTTGGCATTTTAACAGGCTTTGGTGTGGGCGACCTGCTTTACCGATATATACTGGCTGTTGTGCCTCCGGATGAAGTTATGTTCAACCCCGCGCTTTCCGCCAGAGCCTTTCTCCTTCCTGCGGTTTTAATTGCGGCCATTACCTTTGTCTTAGGATATATGATGAATCGAAAACTGAAATATCTGGATATGCTCAGCGCATTAAAATCCGTGGAATAACAAAAAGCCCCGGTTCCTCTCACTCGTTTGGGAACAGGGGCTTTTCAATTGGGGACTTATCTTTCATTAGGAATTTTTTCCAGCGCTTCTTCTATCTGCTGCTTTTCTGCTTTTGTCATTCCTGTATGATTTAAAATCTCCCGAAAACTTCTGGAATCTGCCATAAAATACAGACCTTCCATGCCGTTTTTGCGTACCAGTTCCTGTGCGGCCGGGCCGATTTTCTCCGCCAGCATATCTTTATTTGCTTCCAGCCAGGCTAAAAACGGAGTCATAACCGTTTCTGCCCCGGCATAGTTCCTCAGGTATCCGAAGGTACAGTCCCAGGACAAAAAAGTATCGTAATCTCCGGAGACATGAGCCTTACATACTGGCTCTGTCATAGTATTTTCTCCGAAATCGCCCAGAACATCTTTCAGCCATCCGATACTGTCCTCCACCCAATCCGGCACCCGGCTGCAAAGTGGGATTTCCCGGTTCTGGACAGACGTATCTCCTGTAGAAAATCCATGAGGACCGTAGGCATAAATATGACTTTCAAAAGTAACTCCTTTTTGAGCCAAAGCCTGCAGAAAGTTCACCGAATTTTCCACGGCTACCAACTGGTCATTGCAGGTAGCAAAGACAAAACAAGGACATGTTTCCTCCGTCACTGCTGAGATTACATCCGGCGCTGTGCTCTCGCACATCTGCACGTCTTCCCCCCGGGTTACAGCATAGCCTAAAATTGCCGCATTCGGCTTGTTTTCTGCCATGGTTGCCGCACAGCCTGCCAGATGTCCGCCTGCCGAAAATCCCAGCACGGCAATTCTATCCCCATACACATTCCACTCCTCCCTTTTGCTGCGAATCAGCGTCATAGCCTGCTCATAGTCTTTTAATGGATTGGGCCACACTGCATCTTTCTTCACCGAATACCGCAAAATGAATACCTGATATCCTGCTTTTAAATAAGGCATAGCCACCGGGTCTGCTTCCCGGTCTGAACAATACTGGTATCCCCCGCCCGGAAGAATCAGGATAGCAGGTCTTTTTGATATATAGGAAAAAGCCCCACCTGTTTCCTGGAGATAAGCTGTCAATGTCACATTTCTTTCCTGATTTAAAGTAAGTAATTCTGTCCTCATGTATATTCCTCTCTTTCTCAGGTCAGTCCCGCCTGTTTTTTCTTATTCTTGATTATAGCATTTGCCGAAATATGCAACAATGGATTTTTCCCGAAAAAAACTGCTGCAGAAAGTACAAACGAAACGCCTTTCTGTTCCGTATGACTTTCTGCAGCAGTTTTTCTTAATCTGTAAATTCCATACCAATCAAATCAAATTTTTCACAGCTTATCACAATGGTAAAGCTGTCTTTGTCCGGTTTCGAGCATTTCATGCGGATAATTCGGTCGGACATGTCATAGTACCAGCCGCTTTCCGCTTCTTCAAAGCTCTCTTTTGTCAGGAATCGGGCAATCTTTTCTCCTTCTACTGTTACCCAGTAAGCACCTTTTTCCTTACTCACCAGATTCAGTTCCAGGTTATCCCAGGTTTCCTCATAAGAACCGTTCTTTGTAAAGGTAATGGTCTTTCTGTCTCCGGCCTTTACCTCGATTTTTGTAGATGCATACTCTCCGTCTTCAAACTTCTTAGACCAGCCGTCATCATCATAGTAAGTAAATGTCACGTCGTTTTCACAGCTAATGAGGAAGTTCAGAGTTTTCAGGGTATCTCTCTTAATCTGGGTCACATCTTCGCTGGTAACATACACGCCGCAGTCCCTGAAGAACATGGGCACAGAAGCCAGGGTAACCGGAATTTCTATGGTCTGTCCGCCCTCATAGGCCTTAAAATGGTCGTTCATATCATACCACACAGCGCCCTTTGGCAGATAGATTTTCCGTGTCTTCGCCCCTTTTTCCACCACGTTTGCCACCAGCACAGACGGTCCGAACAGAAAGGTCAGATGTTCGTCTGTGTAGCAGTTTTTATCCTCCGGAAACTCCAGAAACAGCGGCCTCATCACCGGCATACCGTTTTCGTGCGCTTCCCGCATAAGAGAATACAGATACGGTATCATGCGATATCTCTGGGCATATGCAGCCTGTACATAAGGCAGGGTTTCCTCGTACATAAAAGGCTGTGTTACCGTATTGTCGCTGTTTGCGGAATTGATACAGAATCTAGGCTGGAAAATACCGTTCTGAATCCAGCGAAGAAGAAGTTCTGCCTCCGGAGCAGGACCTGCAAAACCGCCGATATCACAGCCGGTATTGGCAATACCGGACATTCCCATGCCCATAATGGTGGCAATGTTAAATTTCACCGTACGCCAGTCTGTCAGATTATCTCCGTCCCAAACCTGAGCATAACGCTGGATTCCTGCGAATCCGGCCCGGTTAATAATGTAGGGACGTTCTTCCGGATATACCTCAGCCAGGGCTTCCTTTGCCGTATAAGCCATCATATTGGAATGAATAATTTTCAGCTCTGCCATGGTTCCGCCCATGCCCTCAAATTCACAGAACGCATTTCGGTCCTCAATGCCGTCATACTCACAGTTGTCGTTCCATACCGTCTTGGAACCTTTTTTCAACAGCGTTTCTTATCATGACCACCCGTCCAACGGGTGGTTTGCTCTAGGGCTATAAGCCCTTGTTACTAGGCCAGCGTCTCAAGGCGCTGGCTTTCTCTTTCGGCTATGGGAATTCTGTTTACACATCCT
>NZ_JBBEWO010000035.1:0-12452 GCF_038739805.1 Blautia acetica
CTTTGACGAAGTGAACCGTGAACCCGTGGTTTATCACTGGAAGTATAAAATGGATGAAATCAGTGAAGAGGAAGCAGTATCAATTTAATATAGCAATTATTTAATATTCGTTATACTAGTATTTTTATAATCTGCTCTGAATCCTTCTGTACCTTTTCCTGAATCGATTCTGCATAGGCTGCCAGGCGTTTCCCCCTTAATTCTTTCTCTTCTTGATAAATTTCAACCGTATTTTCCATTCTAACACCCCATTAAACTTTTTATGATTGTATCATTTATGATATCATTGGTCAATATCATTTCTAGGGTTTATACTTTTTTAATGGGGTCTGACCCCGTTACTATTTTTGTGGCATCTCGTTATTAGCCTATAGTTTGAAGAAGGGTATTTCTGCCTTTCTGAAAAAAATTTGTTATCATTGGTTACAATCCCATCCGGATAAACTGTTCTTCCGGACAGTCGTTTTCGATCATCATTTTTTTCATCAGAGCTGCCATCCGCCTTTCCTCAGCGATATTTTTCAGAGGATGCTCCTCGTCAGGATCTGATTCCAGACAGAACAGCATGGTGGGATAACCGGCCTGGGAAACCTGCTGCCGGCTTTCCAGCTTCAGCACAGGAATACCTTTTGTAAAAGAAAACGGCGAAGCAAGTTTCATGGACTTGAGAATATCATGATTGATAAAAGCTCTTCGTCCCCCGTGGCGGGTGACCATCAGTGTATATTCATATCGGGGCTGGTTATCTGGAAGGGGACTTCTCATATAGACCCATGTTCCGTCTGTGCAGCAGACCTGTCCTCCGAAAATTCCGAACAATCCTCCTTCACGGACGGGAACGTCCTGCTCTATCACAGGGCGAAGCGGTTTTCCCTCCATATCAGGAAACAGAGGCAGGCCAAAGTATTCCAAAAGTGTTGCGGGAAGATCAATGGTCTGTACCAGCTGGCTGGTTCGCACATTCTGTCTCCGGCTTCTGGGATCCCAGATAAAGAGCGGCGTATGGGCAACCTCTCCGTAAAATGGACAGTGACATTTGGCCCATTGCCCGTGTTCTGATAAAAGAAAGCCATGATCCGTATTAACAATCAGCATGGTATCCTTCCAGAGATCGTAAGAATCCATTGCATCTAATATTTTTCCCAGATTTTCATCGCAAAGCTTTAAAACAGCTGCGTACTGATGGCGCAAATGCTGAATCAATTCCGGACTGTCCTCTTCGTTTACAGGACGGTAATCCGGCCAGTCACAGAACGGACCATTGTAGGAATCCGGAAACAGACTGCGGTATTCCGGCTGCGCAAAAAACGGTTCATGGGGATCGAAAGTTTCAATTTGAAGGAACCAGTTGTCCTTGTCGTGATTCTGCTCCAGAAAATCAAGTCCCTTTTGAAATGTTTGACATTGCGGCTGTCTGGAAACATCCTGCATAGCTGTTCGATTGGCAAAATCCTGTATCACCCAGTTGTCTTCCGGCTCTCCGCATACGTTTCTGGTAGGAGAAGGTCCGTCAGAAAAGCCCACCAGAGGCTGCCAGTTATCGCCCTCCTGCCCACGTACACATTCCCAGGTAGTATAGCGCTGATGGTAGGTGGCGCCTCCGTCTTCCCAGTAATGATAGTGATCACTGATCAGATGGGAATGGATTCCTGACTTTTTCAGTGTTTCAGGCATGGAATCATCAAACGGCTCCAGTGGTCCCCAGCTCCGATGAAGAAAATTATATCGTCCTGTATGAAGCTCTCTTCTGGCAGGCATACAGGGCATACTTCCTACCCAATAGTTATCAAAAGTTACAGAATGTTCTGCCAGGCGTGAGAAATTTTCTGTTCTGGTCCATTGACAGCCGTAGGGGCGAAGCAGATGACGGTTCAGAGAATCGTACATTACCATAATTGCCTTCATAAAGATTCTCCTTTTCTAGAAATATCAGCTTCCGCTGCGTCGGTATTCATACGGACTGACGCCGTACTTCTTTTTAAATGTAGTTGAAAAATAGCTGGCATTGTAGTAGCCTACTTGCTGGGCAATGGTCTGTACACGGAGTGCTGTATTTTCCAGAAGCTGCACCGAATGTTGGAGGCGAACGTCGGTCAGATAATTGATAAAGGTCTGTCCGGTTTCGATTTTAAATACTCTGGAAAAATAATCTGGATTTAAGTATACCTGAGCGGCAACCTGCTCTAAACTCAGCTGTTCTGCATAATGAGCATTAATATATTCCACTGCAAGGCAGATATTTTTTGATTTTGGCTGGAGCTCGTCTATAGGAAGGCAGCACTGCTTTGCTGCATCCAGCATAACTTCTTTTGCTGTATCCAGAGTAATGCATTGCTGCAGGCGTAAATGAAGCTCCTCTGCATGATCCAGAACAATACCATTTCCCTTTGCCTCAAATTCCAGCAGATCCAGAGCATCCAGGCACAGCTTGCAAAGAGGATCAACTGTTAAAATTTTCTGGCTGGGAAGAACTTCAAAAAACGTTTTTATCAGCTCGTAGCGCTGTCCTCCCTGAACCTGATGAAGATGCACCCGGAATTTAGTAAACGTGTTTTTCCACAGCTCATTTCTGCGGAACAGTTCCTTTAAGGGATATTGAGGCTCATAGACCCTTTTTTTGCCTGTGTAAAATCCCTCACCCAGAGAGCAGGATGCCTGCCAGACCATAAAGGGGATCTGGCTCATTTCATCTGTAATGGCGCTAATTCCTACCATGCAGTGATTAATGACCTGTACGTGTCTGGCATATTCCGTCAGTTGTCTGGCCTTTTCTGCAATGCTAAGAGTTTTTGGGAAATTTCCTACGATCATATATACTCGATCTGTATAGTCAAATCCGGCAACATGACGAGCTGGACTTTCTTCTGGAAATAGAAGGCCGTTTTCCTCCATATCCTGCTTCCATACAGCCAGGGCGAATAAGCCATTGTTTCTCCAGCGAATTCCACACTGACGAAGCCGTTCCAGATCGTCCTCTCTCAGCTCTCTGGTCTGTCTTAAGATATGGCTGATCACGGATTGTATCTGAGCTACATTTGCCACATCGGGCTCTTCCTGATGATTCTTTCGTTGCAGTTCCCCTGCAATCCGATTTAACAGCTCCTGAAGCAGATCATTCTGCATTTCTGTTTTTAAAAGATATTCAGACGCTCCATCTCGCAGAGCCTGACGAACCAGGCTGAAATCGGAAAAGGCCGTTAATACCACTACCTTTGCCCTGCTTCCCAGAGCTTTTAAAGCATGAAGAAATTCCAGTCCATCCATTACCGGCATTTTAATATCTGTTAAAATCAGGTCTGGTTCGTCTCGATGAAACAGTTCCAGAGCTTCCTGTCCATTGTGTGCTACTCCAGTCAGCTGGCAGGACGGATTTTGAGAAATGCAGAACTGCAGCCACTCACAAATCATTGCTTCGTCATCTACCACTAGAACTTTCATTGTATCTCCTCCTTTTGTTTTATGGCAGGCATCAAAAGGGTTATGGTAGTTCCCATTCCCTGAAAGCTGTCTATAGACATTCCATAATCTTCACCATAGTTTAAACGAATCCGGTTGTGTACGTTAGACATACCAATAGAATGTGCGTCTTTTATTACTGTCTGATGAAGGCTTGCACGTACTTTTTCTAAGGTTTCAGAATCCATCCCGACCCCATCATCGGTAATTGTCAGAAGAAGGTTATTACCCTGAAAAGCTGACTCAATGATGACTGTTCCTGCCTCGCTTTTGGCCTCTAATCCATGGAAAATGGCATTTTCTACCAGTGGCTGGAGAATCAGCGGCGGAACCATGCAGTCCTCTGTGTCTTTCGGCATCTCAATTTCGTAATTAATTTTTTCTCCATAGCGCAGCTTCTGGACTACCAGATATTTTCGTGTTGTCTCCAACTCGTCACTTAAGGGAATGGTTGTATTTTTTACAGCTAAAGTGCTTCTGAGCAAATCAATAAATGCGCTGAGCATTTTGGCTGCCTGTTCATTTTTTCCAACCTCCACTGCACATCGAATAGAAAACAGGGTGTTATACAAAAAATGAGGATTGATCTGTGCCCGGAGAAAGTTGACCTCCAGGGCTCTTTTCTGCTTCTCTCTCTCCTGAATCCGTTCCATCAGGCTGGTAATCTCATCAGCCATATGTTTAAAGCTTTCCTGAAGATGGTCAATCTCCTGAGTCCCTCTTGCCACACAGGGCGGCGTGAAATCCGGACTGCCAAACTTGTCCATAGCATCGCTCAGAGCTGTCAGAGGAGTGGAAATACGTCTGGAAATATAAACAGATACAGCAACCGCAAGAATCAAACCAGTTATCAGAATGCTCCCTATAATCCAGTAAGTATCGTTTAATGCCCCTAGAATGATTTTGGTTGGACTTTCCTCTACAATGGTCCACCCTGTTTTCTGATCCAGGTGGGTAGACAGCACATAACTCTTTCCCAGCTTTTGGATGATATTGGAATTTTCTGTGCCATAGGTCTTCTGCATATAATTCACATCAATAAACTGCTTTCCCAGCATTTTTTTATTGGAATGAGAGACAATAAATCCATTTTGATCATACAGATAAACCTGTCCACCCTGTTCCTGGACAGATCCATACAAATCCTCCAGCTGCTTTTCATCAATTAAAATCAACAGTACATGTTTCTCATCTCCGCTGCCTAAAAGCCGTCCTGCTGCAAACTGATATGTACGTTCGCCTTTTTTATATGCAGAAAAGGTACGGGAAAAATGAACCTCTCCTTCACTGCCCTCAGACATTGCTGTCAGCAGATTTTTATACCAGGGCTGGTATACCCAGGTATCCGTATCGATCTCTCCAGAATTGTAAAAAAAGCCATTTTCTCCCCAAATGACCACCTCATGACCAATTGGGCCAATAATTTCATCGTAAATCTTTTTCTGAGAATCTAGGTACTCCCAGGCTTTTTTATGTTCCCTTTCAGAGAGCGGTTTGTTCAGAAAGTCATGGCTGATAATTTCATGGGTATACAAATTCGATAACGTTGTACTGCTGGTTTTGATCAGGTTGGCTCTCTCTCCTATCTGTCTGAGCACAGCGATTCGGTTGCTTCCAATCTGTTTGATCAGCAGATCTCGTATCGATCCGCTGACAAGAAGGGAAACGGCAATAAAAAAGAGAGTGAATACAAAGCAATAGGCTCCAAAAAGCTGAGTACGTAGTTTCTTGGTACATACAGAAATTTTTTCAAACCATTTGTTCATCGTATTCACTCCCAGATGTTATTTCATTCGGTATGGTGCAAAGTTTGGATTTTCTTTAATATAGTCATCACAGCTATGACCAGAAACTCCCTTTCCCCATAAACCGGCTAGTCCGGTCTGCCCGGAACCAAATACCGCTTCCTTTGCTCCGTCGATTTCCGGATTGACGTATTTGGAAAACCAGGTTTCCAGACGGAGACGCATTTCCTGCTCCAGCTCTTCAAAGCCTCCGCTCATCAGGAGATTGTTTGTTTCTCCTGGATCCGTTTTCAGATCGTAGAGTTCATTAGGACCATAGGGATACCGTGCTACATATTTAAAACGGCGGCCTCGAATCATACGGTTTGGGCCGTATTCATCCATTACCACGACTTCCTCATGCTGGTTAAAAGCTTCGCCTCTTAAGGCCGGGGCAAAGGACATGCCAGGGCGGTTTCCATGATCAGAAGCTTTTAAATCCAGATAGTCCAGGAGAGTCGGCATAAAATCGTATGCAGAAACCAGCGCATCGCAAACAGCTCCTGCCGGAATATGTCCCGGATGACGGACAATAAACGGAACCTTTACGGATTCCTCATACATATTTAAGGGGAAGGTGGCGTTGCCTTTTCCCCAGAAGCCATGGTGGCCGCAGGAGAAGCCATTGTCTGCCGTAAATACAACCAGAGTATCCTCTGCGATTCCCATATCTTCCAATTTTTCCATAATTTTTCCAATGCCAGCGTCCATAGCAGTTACAGCTGCAAAATAGCCGATAAGATTGCCACGTTCATCCTTGGCCACTTCGTCTGTCAGATAAATACTGTCTGGATGTCTGGGAAGATGGGGAACAGACTCAAAAGGACAGTCCTTATAAAGATCCGTATATTCCTTTGGATGATTGTTCAGCCATGGAGCATGGGGAGCCGTATAGGCCACATGAAGATAAAAGGGCTGTTCCTGCTCCCTTCTTGTATCCAGAAATTCCAGGGCATCCTCTGTAATGGCCTCAGTCACATACCGCTCCTCCCGGTACAGAACTCCATCCTTGTACATAGGAGCGCCGTAATAAGGACCGCCGCCGGATTTATGACTGAACCAATGGGTAAATCCCTGCTGTACCTTTCCTGCTGCTCCCATATGCCATTTTCCGGACAGAGCGCAGCAATATCCATTTTCTGCCAGTGCTTTGGTATAGGAATACTGTCCTGCCAGATACTCCAGGGCAGACTGTTTTTCATCATCATCTCGAAGCCAGTCATGAACACCATGCTGAGAGGGAATCGTTCCAGTCAAAAGACTTGCCCGGGCCGGTGAACAGACGGGAGATGTACAGAAAAAATTTTCAAAGCGCATTCCCTCCTGAGCCAGGCGATCGATATTGGGAGAAATAATTTCCTCGTTGCCGCTGCAGCCCAATGACCAGTAGCCCTGGTCATCGGAAATAATAAAAACAATATTTGGCTGTTTTTTCATTGGAACACCTCCTGATTATAGCAGTATGTCTGTCTGGTGTAAAGTTTTATTCCATTACCACCATTTAATCAGATCTGTTACTTCGTTACGAAGTTTTACGAAATCCGGGCTGGCAATGTCTCTTGGGCGAGGCAAATTGTTGTCAATAGCGCATTTAATACTGGTAGGCTTGTTGGTCAGCACCAGGATCCGCTCGCCCATGTAAACAGCCTCTTCAATGTTATGAGTAATGAAAAGAACGGTGGTACCAGTTCTCTGCCATAAGCTGATCAGCTCGTCTTCCAGATGATAGCGAAGCTGGATATCCAGCTGACCATAGGGCTCGTCCATCAGCAGTAAATCCGGCTGGGTTGCGAATGCTCTTGCAATTACAACACGCTGAAGCATACTGGCAGACAGCTGATCTGGATAGTATTTGCGGTATTTGGTCAATCCCACAATGTCCAGATATTCATTTACAAGAGCTTTTGCCTTTTCTTTTTCCACACCCTTAATATCCAGACCAAAACCAACATTTTCTTCTACAGTCAGCCAGGGCATAGTAGAATATTCCTGGAAAATATAGGCAATGTTATGTTTCTTTAAATCTACAGGTTCCCCGTCCAGTAAAATTTCGCCGGCCGTAGGCTGGTAGAGCTTTGTCAGGCTATTTAAAAACGTTGTTTTTCCGCATCCCGTAGGACCTACAATGCATAAAAATTCTCCGGAACGCACATCAAAGGAAATATCATTTAAAACAAGAAGATCTCCGAATTTTTTGGTCAGATTTCGCACCTGTACCTTTGGCATTTTATTATCCTGCATGGTATTCTCTCCTCTCTTACAGCGTCAGATCCATATTATCGGTAATTAACTGGCGCAGACGCAAAAATTCAGGATCCACATAATCACGAGGATGGGGCATATTGATGACATACTCCTTCTTAATATGGGTTGGACAGTTTGTCAGCAATATAATGCGGTCTGCTAAGAACAGCGCCTCTTCAATATTGTTGGTAACAAATATAACAGTTCGTTTTTCCTTTTGCCAAATCCTCTGAAGTTCTTCCTCCATCATATAACGGGTCTGGGCATCCAGATGACCAAATGGCTCATCCATCAGCATAATATCCGGCTGATTGGCATAAGCCCGGGCAATTCCTACGCGCTGGCGCATACCACCGGAAAGCTGACTGGGATAACTTTTTTCAAATCCAGTAAGTCCGACTAATTCCAGATATTTCTTGACTCTGGAATTTTTCTCTTCAGCTGGAAGATGGCGTACCTTTGGTCCAAAGCCAACGTTTTCTTCGACAGTCATCCATGGGAAAAGAGAGGTCTTCTGGTAAACAACCCCCCGCTCAGGAGCAGGTCCGGTTACTTTTTTTCCTCGGGTATATACTTCGCCCTCTGTCGGCATATCCAGACCGGCTAAAATATTCAGAAGAGTTGTTTTTCCGCACTGTCCGGCCCCAAACAGTACCAGAAATTCATTTTCATGCACTTCAAAATTCATTCCGCGGAGGACCTCATTGCGTCCGCTTCCATCATAGCTTTCAAAACTGCGTCCTACATTCCGGCATTCCAGCACGGCAGCTCCTGTTTTTACATTCCCTTCTGCTCGTTCCATGCGCACAGTCTCCTTTCTAATGCACTGGTTAAATTCGCCAGTATAAAGCCTACGATACCAATTGCGACGATACCAACCATGATCTGTACCGTATTTCCGGTATTCATTCCACGTACAATCATCCATCCAACACCTTCATTGGACTGAATCATCTCTGCGCCTACTACTGCGCTCCATCCAGCGGTTACAGCAATCTGAAGACCTGCGAAAATATAAGGAACAGAGGACGGAAGCACAATTTCGAAGAATACCTGGCGTTCGTTGGCTCCCAGCATACGGGCTGCTCCGATTAATTCCGGATCCACATTTTTTGCACCGTCATAGGTGTTTACCGTAATGAAACAGAAGCATCCTAAAAAAATAATGAAGAATTTTCCGGTATCGCCAAGCCCAAACCACAAGATGGACAGGGGAATCCATGCCAGAGGCGGAATCGGACGGATAAATTCAAAAATAGGTTTAAAAATAGCTTCAAAGGTTCTGGAATATCCCATTCCTACACCAAGGGCAATGCCTGCAATCGTGGCAAAGAAAAAAGCAACGGCCACCCGGTACAGACTGACCCCTACATGCGCCAGCATGGTGCGTTTACCAATCGGTTCTACAAAGCTTCTGAAAAACGCTGCAAGAACCTGACTTGCCGGAGGAAGAAACATGGATGCGCCGGTAAATCTGGCAGCCAGCTCCCAAACAATAAGCAGAGATACCAGAGAAATAATAGTGTAGATTACAATCAACTGTTTATTTGAAAAACGGCTATTTGTTGTAGAATCAATCATGCTGTCTTCCCCTCCTTACAAAACGTTTCTGCAGTCTTTCCAGAACGGTATTTAAAAGCAGTCCTACAAATCCAATGGTCAGCATACCAACGATAATGACATCTGGGCGTCCCAGCATACGGGCCATCTGAATCATATATCCCAGTCCGCTTGTAGCTGCAAGCATTTCAGCGGCTACCAGTGCAACCCATGCAGAGCCCAGAGCCAGACGAAGACCGGTAAAAATCATAGGGAGAGCTGTGGGGATTGCCACCTTAAACAAAAGCTGACGATTGGTTGCCCCAAAGGTTTTTCCAACCCACAGGTGGACCTGACTGGTACGGCGGATTCCGGTATAAGAGTTTACGGTCGCACTGATAAAGGCAGCAAAGAAAATGATGCCGACCTTAGATGCGTAACCGATACCCAGCCATAAAATCATCAAAGGAATCCATGCAAGTGCTGGAACAGGACGGATAATATCAAACAGAGGCTTTGCAAACAGCTCAAAGCGGCGGCTCCATGCCATTCCGATTCCCAAGGGAACTCCGATTAAGACACCTACTACATAACCGCCCAAGGCGATTTTCAGACTGGACCAGATGTTTTCGAACAGTGACGAACCATCAGGTACTGTACCTCCAGTCAGCTTATACCAAAGCGTATTTAAAATTTTTGTCGGGCTTGGAAGCATAACAGGGCTTACCAGATGGAATACATCAGTAACCAGCTGCCAGACCAGAAGCACAAACAAAAATGAGCATACGGAAATCAACTGAAACTTATATTTTTGAAATAACTCCTTCATTCGCTTTTCACACCTTTCCACACATAAAGCCTATTTCTAAGGAAAACGGCCTGCAGCAAACCTTGTCGCAGGCCATTCTTTGCAGGTTGCCTTTTTCTGACTGAATCCACATAAGGCGGACGCCTAAAGCTTCTTATCCGCTGTAAGCGGGCAAGAAGATGCAAGGCTGAACTGTTACGATTTAATGGATTGTTTACTGGTAATCCTTTACAAAATCAGTAATTATATTGGTGTTGAATTTTTCGGTTGCACTTGCTTCCAGCTGTCCCTGCTCTACATAGAATTCGCCTAATTCCTTTGCGAAGTTTCCAAGCTCGCGGCCCTTCCACTCATCCTTGGTCAGCCAGTTTACACGATTCAGGTCTGCTACACAGTTTTCCTTGCTGGTTTCAATACCTGCATCCTGCAGAAATTCTACCAGCAAATCTGCTGCCATGTCCGGATCCTTTTCCAGGGCTTCACAGGCCTCTAATGCACAGTTGATATAGCCCTGCATTACATCAGATTTGCCATCCAGTGACTTTCTGTTTCCTACAATCATATCTACATAACGAGTACCCATATCGGCCAGGTTAGCAACCTGTACCATGCCGTCGTTTTTTGCATCAAAGAAGGTAGGAACATTCAAGGAAGCAGCATCGCCCTGTCCGGCCTGCAGTGCCTGATAAGCCTGTACGGTGTCCATGTTTACAATATTGACATCTGTCGGCTCCATTCCCAGCTTTTCCAGCCATTTTAAAACGGTAAAGTGCTGAGCAGTTCCTACTGGAGTTAAAATGGTAATGCCTGAAACGGATTCCGGGCTTCCAAGCACAGTGGGAAAGGATGGATTAAAACCAGTGTCCTGTGCTACAGGACAGTCCGGAGAAACAAATACGCCCTGTCCATCGGTAGATTCCAGAACTTCACCGATAATCAGCTCATCATAGTTTGCCATGCCGGTTACTGCGGCTGCACCCATCTGCCCTACATCCCATAAGTCTGCAGCCAGGGCTTCATTCATAGGAGCCCCGGTATCAAACATGGTAACTTCCATTTTAAAGCCTGCTTTTTCATCCAGTCCGTTTTTCTGGATATAATATGTGGGAAGGCTGGTAATGGTTGGCATTGCTGCTACACGCAGAGTCGGGAGTTCACTGTTTCCCCCTGCTGCATTTGAAGCATTGCTTCCACTTCCACCAGAATTTCCTCCGCATCCTGCAAGGGATACCATTGCTGCTGACGCCAGTAAAAGAGCTACTCCTTTTTTCAACTTCATAATCACGTTCCTCCTTAAAATTCTGCAGCCATTCTGCACTTGTTTTGTTGTCTTTATTATAACAAGAGGGCCTTTTTTTGTGTTTTAGATCTTTTTACTTTTCTTTATTGCCGGAAGGGTGAATTTTTTATTTTTTACTTTTTATTCATTATTCCGACATTTTTAACCGTTTTTTTGTCTTAAATACATAAGCAAAACAACAAAGTTTTGTGCATTATTTTGTTTTAAATTGCTTTATTTTATTGGTGCTTTATTAATAATGGTGCGATTATTCGTTTTTTATAGCAGATACTATGTAATATGCATAAAAGAGGAACGTGTTTTTCTTTTCCGCAGGGGGATTTCTTTGGAGCGCTTTCCTGTCATAGAAATTTCCTGTGACATAAAAACAGAGGGGTATCAAAAAATACCGCCTCTGTGAATGATGCTTTTTATTTGATTTACTTTTTTAGAACGCTTTGGCTCATCAAGCTTCCGTCAGGAAGCTGATCAGTATTCCACTCATCCAGCATATCTCATACCGTCAAATACATCCTCTGCAATAACACCATTTATAAGCTGAGGATATTGGTTTACCTCAATCTCTGCATAGAAAAGAGTTCCATCTGCATCCTTAAACAGCAGATAGCTGATTCCGTCTGTAGCATAGGGATACAGGACGGCACCCTTTGAAACGATCTGATTTTTGCCGGACGGCTTTTCGTCCTTTCCGCAAAGCTCCAGCTCAAAATCCTGTTTTAACTGAAAGCGCAGAGGATCGGATATGAGGAAATCCTGTTCTGACTGAGGCACTCCTGCTACATTTGCGTGATAATCCTTGCATCCAAAACAGGTGCTGAGTGTACTCAGGCGGGACGACAGCATCATATGCTCCGGATTTGTAAGGGTGTAATTGAGTGTTCTGTGAGCCGAACGATAGGAGTTCTCCAGATTGGTTTCCAGCTCTTCATAATTCTGTTCCAGGCAGAACGGAGCGAAATTATCTAAAGAAGCAGGGGTAACATCGGAATTTGTTATTTTATATATCAGTAAAACGCTGTAATCATTCTCATGGCTGGTGAACAGATACAGATAACAGCTTCCGTCTGTATTTTTTACAAAAAACGGTTCACAGTTGCCATAGCTTCGAAAATTGAAATTACACTCCATGCTGCCAGACTGTATTGTCAGGGTATATTCTTCTGGATATTCATCTTCCCGTCCGGTATAAGTGATATTGATATCTAGTGTATTGACATATTTATATTTAACACAATTATTCTTTTGCTTCATGCCGTTTCATGATATACTAAAAAGAAACGGCGGTGATTCATTATGGCAAGACCTAAAACATATCATATTA
>NZ_JBBEWO010000036.1:0-10713 GCF_038739805.1 Blautia acetica
AGAATAAAATGTAAAAGAATTTTCGATTCATGTGTTCTACTGTTCAGTTATCAAGGTTCCTGTCGCTTTGACAGCTTTGATATTTTATCATATCTCTTTCAGCTTGTCAAGAACTTTTTTAAAAAGTTTTTTCAGCCATTCAGCTGAGCCGTTCTTTTTTCGACAGCCATATTAGATTATCACATCTATATCACTTTGTCAAGAACTTTTTAAAACTTTTTTTATCGACCGAAGTCGTCTTTCTGTTGCTTTAAAGAACCCGCATCTGCTCGCCTGAGCGATAACTTCTGTTCTTTGCGACAGCTAAACTAGAATATCATATATTCTGTCTATTGTCAACACTTTTTTATTTTTTCTAACTTCTTATCAAATTGTGCATCTGTATGCAACAGCAACTTTGCTATAATAACACGTTATCCAACACCTGTCAAGCCTATTTTTTATTTTTTATCCCCCACAACAGAAAGCTGCCGCACAAACCAAAGTACTAAACTTACCATTTTTGTGCAGCAGCCATATTCTAATAAAAAGTTACTGTCTTTTTCTTCTGTACATTTTCAGAAATCCCCCTGCAACTCCCAACATTACCAGGAACATCACAACCTGACTCTCGTCTCCCGTTTGAACTCCCTTATTTCCCACAGGCTTACCAGTTGCAGCGTTGCTGTTTTTATCCTTTTCAGGTTCTTTCACCGGTTCTCTTTTAATTTTTACCGTTACTTCATCAAATTTGTCCGCGTCTGCTTTGGAAATTGCTTTTATGTTTACTTCCTCAGAAGTTTCCCCTTTGCTTACACATAAGTTTCCTTTTTCATCTATACGTGTATCTTTATCTTTATTTCCAGCAACTTCCCAGAAAACTTCCTTTGAAAATTCACCCTTTCCCTTTACCTCTGCGGTAAACTGTTTGCTTTCTCCCGCCTTCAGATCCACTTTTTCAGGTATTATCTTTACAGAATCTATCGTCCACTCCGAACTGTCTGGCTCTTCCGGGTTCTCTGGATTTTCTGGCCATTCCGATTTCGGCGGCTGTGGTTCTTCCTTAACATTCACCACAATCTCCTGAACTACTTCTTTCGTCACCCCATCATATGTATATCGAATAACCACTTCTTTATCACTGGTTTTCAGCGGCTCTTTACTATAACTGATTTCTCCAGTTACGTCTCTCACGTTTCCATCACTAAATCCCGCCTTCACCTCCATTCCTTCCGGTTCAAAAAACTCTCCTTCTGTATATTTTGTTTTTTCCGGGGCTCTCTGAATAGAAAGACTTTCCAGCACAATTTTATCCGGTTTTTCCGGTTCCGACATCGAATATTCCGCCGCACCGATATCCGGCCTCCCTTTCGTGATGCTTTCTCCAAAGAAATCTTTGTCATAAGCCGCACCTAATACTTCCGGAAAATTATTTCCCATAATACAATCAATGCTTGCATAGTCCTGTGCCTTCGCCTCCTCGAAAAATTCACGGGGAGAATATTTTCTGCCATCTACCAGTTTTGTTCCACCGAAGTGTTTCCATGCCTCTTCCACTGTGAGCCCTTTATCAATCAATACAGAATCCATCTCCAGTTTATACCCATCCAGCAAACCAGAACTTCCTGTTACAGCTTCTTTTCCCTCATGAGTTTCCGGTGCATTTCCCAGGCTTTCAATACCCAAATCATCCTCCTGCAAAGGCTTTGCATCTGCGTCAAAAGCACTCATACCGCCGGTATAGGCATTGTTATAAATCTTCATATGTTCCTGCACCAAAGCAAGCCCCTGCGCATCTCCGCCATAGGTATTCTGACCCTGTGGGAAACTAAAGACATTATTAAATACGAACCCGTCGTTAACACCCTGACCGGCACCTGTATTAGAGAGATAAAATACACCTCTGTCCAGAACCGTATCCGAATAAATAGTATTATTATAAATCATGGTTCCTTTCGGAAGCCCCTGCGCAAATTCAAAAGTCTTATCTCTGTCATTCTGGCTGACGTTATACCGGACCGTTGCTCCGGTATGGGGGTAGCCGCCCATAATCAGCATAAATCCGCCTTCGTTATTATGACTGTAATTATACTGCATTACAGAATTCGAAGAAGCATGGTCGCAATCCAAGCCCTGTCCATCTGTCGTTCCGTGGGTTTCATAAGCTTCATTGTACTGCAGTACCGTATTTGCCGCTTCAAAAGGCCAAATGCCTACATTATAACCTGTTTTCTGGAAACGACAGTCTTTTGCCAGATTGTGCTCAATCAAAGCCCCATCTGTATCTCTGACCGTAATACCGTCTCCACCGATATATTCCATATAATTTTCTTCCACTACCATATTCGTGGATGGATACCAATTCACCGGAACTCCCGGGTCATTCTTTTCCCACTGATTACACCACTGAGAACTTACCAGCTTAACAGCAGAACGATCTACTCTCTCGAAAGTACAGCCGGAAATCCGTACATTATCATATTTGCTGGGTACACCTGTCAAAACTCCATTTTGAATATTAGCCTTCACATCAAAGAAAATACCGCCGTTCCATTTCAAATTAATATTTCCATTGATGTCATGAATATAACAATTTTCAATCACAATCCCTGATGCAGTTCCGAAATCACGAATAGATACATTTACAGCTCTTAAAGCCTTTTCGGTATTATTACTCTCATTCAAACCAAAGTTTGTATTATACTGCGTGTCCAGATTTGTAATTTCCAAATTTCGAATTTCTACATATTGCTGATTATAAAGCGATACCACATTCTCCACCTGACCATTTCCTTCCAGCCGGGGAAGTTCGCCTTTTCCATAAGTGCTAATTTCAATCGGTTTGCCTTTTGCCCCCATTCCCTGGAATGCAAGCTGCTGTCCTGTAAACACACTTCCGCGTTTCAGAAGAATTTTATCTCCGGGCACAAAGGCTCCATACTCCTTCACTTTATCCAATGATTCCCAAGCAGTTTTTTCAGTAGTTCCTTCTGCACTGTCATCCCCCTTTTCAGAATCCACATAAAAAGTTTTTCCTTCTCTTACCTTATCCTCTTCAAAAACAGCCCTCACGGTTAATGTTTCATAGTCGCCAGCCGGCATAACAAAGGTTCCGTCTGTGATTTGCACATTTTCTACATTTTCTATTTGATATTCTTTCAAACTGTAACCCGCTTTCGCAGTTGCAGTAAGAGTCACTTTCTCTCCCTCTTCTGCTTCTGCCACATCACTGACTGCTGTTCCCGCTTTATGCTCTGTATCTTCTTTTCCTTCATATACAGAATAAACCTTTATGGGTTTCTTCTCGCAAATCTGCTCCACCAGAAGATTGTCAAAAGCCATCGGCGCCCCCTTGGTCATATTAATCAACTGCACTTTCGGCTGCATACCTGTCCAGTTTTCGCTGTCTGTATAGTTCAAAATCTCCTTACCATCTATGAGCAAAGTCATCTTCGAACCATTTACCTCGATCACAACATGGGCAAATTTGTCCGTCATCTGGAATCCACCCTTTGCCAATTCTTCATTTTCTCCATTATAAAACCTTCGCAGCATAGCGCTTCCCTGTGCATTGACAGCCACTACATAACGGGACGCAAAGTCATCTCCCCCACGGAAAGTAATCTGAAAGGTTCCTGACTTGTCCGTCTTTCTTCTGGCATCCACAGAAATACGATACCCTTTATTGCTGCTGATTTTCTCCCAATCCACTTCCGGACTGTAAGCATTTGTATCCTCCCCTTCCGGAACATCCACTACAAGTTCGCCGTCCGATATGTTGATACCCGGAAGAGTTCCACCTAAATCTCCACCAAAATCTTCAAAGAAAAGTTCATCTTTTCCCGGTATTCTCGTTTCAAAATATGCTCTCACGGTTATCTGAGGAAATTTTTCACTTAACTGAAACCTGTCGTTTTCAACAGGCACCAGATTATCCGTGTTGGTTTCATATCTTGCAAATACATATCCATGATTGGCCTTTGGCGTTAGTGTCACATAATCTCCGCTATAGCCCGAAAGTCTGTCCGCAGTCAAAGTACCGCCTTTATGATTCGCATCCAGTACCCCGTCCGTGTACGTTTCCAATGTCACCGTACACTCTTTTCCGCTGGGCTGCTCATTTGTTGTAACCAGCAGATTATCCAACGCAAAGTCCTGCGCCGGATACTGTCCTGCAAAAAGCAGCCTCCCCTGTTCCATTCCAGCAATCTCCTCATGGGCAGCTGTAATCATCTCCTGCTCATCCAGCCACGCCGTAATCGTGTCATCCTGCACTTCCACAGTCAGTTTATGCACCCCTTCGCTCACTGCCACTGTAGCCTCTTTATAAGTAGTATTTACCGTATTTCCCGTCACATTTTCCAACATTACCTTATTGTGGGGAAAATCAAAACGGAGCTGCAGCCTTTGCTGCTCAAATCCTTCCTTCGCTTTAAACGCTATTTTAGCATTACAGTTTGTATTGCCTGCACCCACAGTTAAATCTGTCTGCATTAAAAAATTTTCGGCTGCAAGAATCCCCATAGATGCCATCGCATTATTGGGACCACTCCCCTTAATAACTGCCCGTCCATTTTCTATTTTCACAGCATTGGGCTGATTTATTTTCCAGCCACTTGCATCTTCAAAACTATCTCTTAACAATTCCCTGGAACCAGCCTGCGGCACTGACCGTCCGACTTTTTCCTCTATTTCTTCTGCGGGTGGTTCTTCCACGGTCTCCTCTTCCGGCTGTACTTCCACCGCACCTTCTGACATTACGGACTCATTTTCCGAAAGAACACCATCCTCTTCTTTCGGCTGTGCCTGATCTGTCTGCACTTGCTCCATCTGCTCTGTTACAGACATCTCTGTCTGTATTTCTGCCGCAAGCACATAGCCCGGCAAGCTTTCAGCAACAAGCGCCGCTGTCAATACAATACATGATATCTTTTTTGCTATACGTCTCATTCATTTCCTCCTCATCTGAAATCCCGAACTTCAGACTCTTTCATTTTTTTATTCAATTCTTTTTCAAATTCATCTGCAGTACACTGTTCCAAAACCGCACCGGAAACCTCTTCATAGGATAAATATCCCCCAGCTTCCCGCTTCGTGCACATGAGCCGTTTCTTTGCTCCGCTGTCATCACCCCACGTTGACTGCCCTCCTTCCTCTAACTGCAAGAGTTTATTTGCAAGTTCTTCATCCGCTTCAGTCATAGCACGTATATTACTGTCATTCAGTTCCAATGTCCCCTGATAGGCAATTCTGCCCTCTTGCCAAACAGTATACTCAGCGGTAAAAGAATCCACCTGCCTGTAATTTTCCCGATGTGTTTCATAAAAAGCAACCAGTTCTTCTTCTGAAAGTTCTTCCATTTTTCTCTCTTTCAATGCCTGTTCACACTCTCCAAGCAATCTCTTATAATACTGCATAGGCGTAAATTCCACCGGCCCATACACTGGTTCTCCTTTCTCATAAAATTCTTTCCTCTTCTTATTTTCAGTTTCTAACGCCTCCAAAAAAGTTTTATAGGAAAACTCATCAACAACCCCTTCCTGTTCTGCCCAATTCCATACTACCCTCCCCCGAACGGCCCTTTCCTTATCTCCATTATAAAATTCCAGTTCCTCCTGTGTGATGGGCTTTCCATCCACCAGAAGGGGATTCTTCTTTTCATATACTTTTCCAAAACCCAAAACACCTGTCAGTAAAATCAGGCACACCAGAACCGCTACCACAAAACATTTTCTTTTTTTGAACACTGCCCTCTCCTTCCTTTTCTCCATTTTATATAATTATTTTTTATAATTATTATATACAATTCATCAGCAAATGAATATTGCCGTTTTTTCCAGTTTTATTCTTATATTTTTGTGTATTTTTACTATATACCCATCTATTTTCCAATTTCTTTTTCCTATAACTATAATTATTTTTTATAAGTATTATTTTCATATTTTATGGATTTTTTTGTTCAAGAACAGCAAATAAGAAATGTAATGATTTGAAAGTATAAGAATTTAAGCTATAAAAAATCCCGATACAGATTTTCTCTATACCGGGATTTCATAATGCATCTATTACTGAGCTAATTTAACAGGATTAACCTTTACGCTTGGTCCCATTGTGGAAGCCAGAGATACGCTCTTTAAGAACACACCTTTTAACGCGCTTGGTCTAGCCTTGTTGATAGCTCCCATAAGCGTCTGGAAGTTGTCCGCTAACTGCTCCTCTGTGAAAGAAGCTTTTCCGATTGGCACGTGAATGATATTTGTTTTATCAAGACGATATTCAATCTTACCAGCTTTGATATCCTGGATAGCTTTAGCAACGTCCATAGTTACTGTACCAGCTTTTGGGTTTGGCATTAAGCCTTTAGGTCCGAGAACACGTCCCAGACGTCCAACAACGCCCATCATATCCGGTGTAGCAACAACAACGTCAAAGTCTAACCATCCTTCGTTCTGAATCTTCGGAATTAAATCCTCAGCTCCTACGAAGTCTGCACCTGCTGCCTGTGCTTCGTCAGCTTTTGCGTTCTTAGCAAATACTAATACGCGAACAGTCTTACCTGTTCCGTGAGGCAGTACAACTGCACCACGAATCTGCTGTTCTGCATGACGTCCATCACAGCCTGTTCTGATATGAGCTTCGATTGTTTCGTCAAATTTAGCTACGGCTGTTTTCTTTACTAAAGAAATGGCCTCTGCTGGGTCGTATAAATTTGTACGGTCAACTGCTTTTGCAGCCTCTGCGTATTTTTTTCCGCGTTTCATATAAATAACCTCCTAGTGGTAATTGCGGGAATGTCCCTCCCACGTTTGTTGATAGTCACAAAACTAATTATTCTTCTACTGTAATACCCATACTTCTTGCAGTTCCGGCAATCATGCTCATAGCTGCCTCTAAGGATGCTGCATTTAAGTCCGGCATTTTCATTTCTGCAATTTCCTGGATTTTCGCTTTAGAAATTGTAGCTACTTTTGTTTTGTTTGGAACGCCTGAACCAGATTTGATGTTGCAAGCTTTCTTTAATAAAACTGCAGCCGGCGGAGTTTTTGTAATGAAGCTGAAGCTTCTGTCCGCATATACTGTAATAACAACAGGGATGATTAAATCTCCTTTGTCTGCTGTTCTTGCGTTAAATTCTTTTGTAAACTGTACAATGTTTACACCGTGCTGACCTAAAGCAGGACCAACTGGTGGTGCTGGTGTTGCCTTTCCAGCAGGAATCTGTAATTTAATGTAACCTGTTACTTTCTTTGCCATTTTCGGCACCTCCTATAATGTGGTAATTGCGGGAATGTCCCTCCCACGAGCCATGTGACATTATGACCCTTGCATACTGTTTACTGTTTTGTCTTATGAAAGACTCTTTACTTCTGCGAAACTTATTTCTACCGGCGTTTCGCGGCCAAACAGCTCAACACTGATTGTCACAATCTGTTTTGCTTCGTTAATACTCTGAACAACGCCCACAGTATCTTTCCAAACACCGCCTGTGACAACAACACTGTCGCCTTCTTCAAAGTCAACTTCCACTTCTCTGACCATTGAAATGCCGAGAGCGTCAATTTCCTTTTCCGTCAGCGGAACCGGTTTTGAACCCGGACCAACAAATCCTGTAACACCGCGGGTGTTTCTTACAACATACCATGTGTCATCATTCATCACCATATGAATCAGGACATAACCGGGAAACATCTTCTTCTGAACCTGCTTTTTCTCGCCGTTCTTCAGTTCCACTACGTCCTCCATAGGTACACGGACTTCTAAAATCTGGTCCTCCAGGTGTCTGTTCTCTATTGTCTTATCAATGTTGGCTTTTACCTTGTTTTCATACCCTGAATAGGTATGAACAACATACCAATTTGCTTCTGACATTCTAATTCACCTTGTCCTTACTTAATAATTAAGTTCAGCAGCTGCAGAATCCCGCTGTCGATAACAGCAATGAAAACCCCCAGTACAGCAGTGATAGACACTACCGCAACGGTCTGCTTTACAAGAGTCTGCTTATCAGGCCAGACTATTTTTTTAAATTCTGCCTGAAGTCCTTTGGTCCAGTTCTTTTTTGGAGCTTTCTGCTTTTTTTCTGCTTCCATAAATTCACCCTCTTAAACCTGATTATTTGGTTTCTTTGTGTAATGTATGAGCTTTACAGAATTTGCAGTATTTCTTTGTCTCCAAACGTTCCGGATGATTCTTTTTTTCCTTTGTCATGTTGTAGTTACGCTGTTTACATTCCGTACATGCCAATGTGATTTTTACGCGCACGACTTCTCCACCTCCATGTGTCTTTTATCGCTGACAGCTTCACAGGGCTGTCATTATGCAACGTCTTGTTACCGCGACCAGATACCTCTTTTCATATGTAGTCTATCAGAATCCTTCTGAAAATTACGCACAAAAAAAAGACCTGCTTCCATTGTCGCTTTGTAAGCGTAACATAGACGAAGGTCTTTGTCAAGTTATTCTTTCTCAGGATGCAGGATTTCGTACTCCCCATAGACTTTTCCCAGAATTTTGCCCAGACAGCAAAGCTCCTCTTCTTTTTCTACAACAATGTCCGGCTCCATAACATTAAGCGCTCGCAATTTACAGACACTGCCCTTACGGTAAAGCGTGCGTATATAACAAACGCCCCGAAAGCAGAATATACCGATTTCATTGTGCGCAGCAGCCGCAGAGGATACAGCAAGAATATCCTGTTTTTGAAACACCGGTTCATATCTGTCAATCTGAATCTGAAAACAATAATCTGTCCCCTCTGGAATATTTTTCTCTCTGGCCCGGATTTTCCCTGCGTATTCCTGCAGAAGAAATCCCGCATTCCGCTTCCTGCTTCCCGGAAAATAACATTCCAGCATAATCCAGCGCTGTGACATCATGCGCTCATATTCTTCGTTTATCACAATTCGCACAAGACGTTTTCCATTTTCCGTAAGTTCCCGATATTTTCTGACAGATGCCTGCTCCTCCTCACTCATATTCTTTTTATAATTCTTCTCAATCAAGTCGTCCGAAATATAATCTGCGTATAAGTAATTTGCATCTGTTCCCAGGTTTTTCATCAATGAAATCAGAAGTTCCGGCTTCGGAACACTGATATTATTTTCATAGTTTGCAACAGCGGAGGGTGTAACATGTAATTTTTCCGCCAGTTCGTTCCTTGTAAGTCCCAATTCCACCCTGCGCTTGCGAACCCTTTCCCCAATCCCCATAGTAGCCTCCCGCAAATCCGCTTTTTACTTGTTCCTTTCTATATTATAATAGAAGTTGTTTATAGAAAAAATCATACTACAATTTTCTTGTAAAAACAATGTTTTTCATCAAACTTCCTATAAAAAATGCATTGACTTTTCCTGCAATATAACGTAAACTGTAAATATAGCTTAAGGATATGGCAAAGTTACATATTGTGGGGGAAAGATATGGACATCAAACATCAAATCATCGACTTACTTCAAAGAGCAAATTATCATCAGATGAAATGCATCTATGAGTTTATCAAATCCCTGACCCAATCCCTTTAATTCTGTACACTGCTTGAAAAAAGCAGCGTCGCCACTTTCTGAAGAGAATTCCATTCTTCTTCTGTCAGTTTAGACAGCATAAGCAGGAATTTCTTCTGAAATGAGTTGTCTTCTTCTCTTAAGAGCTGCCCGAACCACCTGGACAATTCCAAATCCGGTGTAATGTCTATATACATCTCACCTTCACCTGTACGCAGCCATTCTTCATTCACTCCAAACTCTCTGCATATGGACAGAAGCACTGCTTCAATCGGAACCCGTACACTGGTTTCATAGGTAGCAATCGTATTCCTGGAAACGCCGATTCGGTTTGCAAACTGCTGCTGCGTCATTCCGGCATTCTTCCGAATTGCTTTTATTCTGTTTTTCAAATTTGTCAATACCCCTTTAATGTATTTTTTGTATAGTGACCTAACTATAGTAATGGATATCTGTTTTGTTGTCAACAAATTTATGTTGACATACGTCGCAAAAAGACATATAATTGTCTTATTGAGACATTTTACATTTCATACATATCATGTTCCATTTTAATGTTTAGTAATGAATACCCATAGAAAGGACGACTCAGAAAAATGAGAAATGACATCGTTGACATTTTATTAGAAATTGGCATACCGGCAGGCGTAAAAGGTTTTACCTATATTTATGACGCCTTGGAACTCTTTGACACCGATACCTATTACAGCAATGGAAAAATCTGCTCTCTGTATGCCGATATCGCAAAGAAAAGAGGCACTACCGCTTCAAGTGTAGAGCGAGCCATACGGCATGCCTTTGAAACCGCCACAACCAAAGGAAATCGTGAAGTCGTAGAACAATACCTGGATTTAGTAAACACCCAAAATTCTAACTTGCTGAGAACACTTTATCTGAGATTAAAACAAAAAGAAAAACGGCATCATATTCCCGAAAACGGATGTACTATGCAAAATTGTATTTACAAACAGCAGATTTATCAGGAAGCCGTAGACAAAGTTTCTGCTGAAATGAGTTCTTACCTTTTTAAACTAATCGAATCCACCAGAAAGAATCCCGAAACCGTTGACCAGCTCCTTGGACTTTATTAATATCTCTTGCAGGCGACAGACAGCAATCATGACCACCCGTCCAACGGGTGGTTTGCTCTAGGGCTATAAGCCCTTGTTACTAGGCCAGCGTCTCAAGGCGCTGGCTTTCTCTTTCGGCTATGGGAATTCTGTTTACACATCCT
>NZ_JBBEWO010000037.1:0-3161 GCF_038739805.1 Blautia acetica
CACCTTGGAGTGAAAAACTCCAGTCTGTCAAAAATCGCATGTGAATTATAGTGAATTACTCCAACTCGCAAAGGGCTGGGGTAATTTTAAATTTTACCGCAGTATTATTGGGCGCTTACAGATGAACAATTGGCAAAACAACTTGTTAAAACAAGCGTATTAAAGCATGATGATGAGAAGTGTTTTTGGACGGATACTTATTATTCTTCAAAAGAGGAAATGGAATTAATTTATCAAAGGTATGGATTAGAAATTGTAGACCATTTTGCACAAGATGGTTTAGCACCTCTTTTATCGCAAAAGGTAGACCAATGGGATGAAAATCAGTTCAAAATATGGTGCGATTACCATTATAGTGTGTGCCGTGAACAGTCGGTTCTTGGTGCAAGTAACCATGTTATCATAATTGGCAGAAAATAATGAGATAGAAAAATGTAGTTTTTTCTTGCCGAAGTGATAGTTATTATGTTAGGATATTACCTAAGGAAAGTACCCATGACAGGGTGGTAGCCTCCCGAGTTTTATGATACCGGGCAACCGGAATACATAGGAAGGGAGGTGGCGCCGATGACGGCTTATGAAATTATTTCGATTTTCATTGGGATATTAGCATTGCTGATGTTCTTTGGTAGCTTGATTGTAGCGTTGCTTGCCTTTCTCGATAAGAGAAACAAGCGAAAATAAAAATGCCTATCCTGTCTGCCAACAGGATAAGCGGTGTCCGTAAGGACATTATCTGACCTAAACTCGGAGCATCCACCTTTGGAGTGGGTGCTTTCTGTTTACTTAGATGTTAGCATGTTATCTTTGAGATTTCAAGAAGTTTCGCTTAATTTGGATAAATTTTCACAGTGAGCGTTACTGTTCAGAGGTTAACTGGACTTAAGAAAACTGATGGTGTAGACTGATAACAGTTAAAGCCATCGGTTTTTCTTTATCCAAATATCTTGGACACTCTGTCAAATATATTTGCCGATTCCTCCAGGCGCATCAAAACAAGCATGCTCATGCATTGGCAGAGATAATCGATACTTTCGAAACTCCTAAATGTCACGGCCTGCGCCTGTTTCCGCTTATAATTCCTCAGAAGCCCTTCGGCTTCGTTATTCGTGGCAGGTACTCTGGAGTTATGCAGGAACAGCAGATGATTCTGCATGTATTTCTCCATTCTCAAAAATAAATTATACCCGTCTCTATAATAATTATTTGCCGGAATGTCCCCGTATTCCTTTCTAGCGGTTTCCAGTATCTTCTGATATCTTTTTTCAAATTCGGAAACCTTTTTCAGATCCGGCTCCTGGGGCAGCTGGAAGCCTTTTCGGAAATGGATTATTTCCTGTACCAGTGAACGCATTTCTTTGTTCCAGGTGCGCTCCGGTTCGTTATCTATACTGTCTTTCAGATAACGCAGTACATGAGCAAGACATTCCTGATGATTTGCTCCATAATGATAAATGGTAAGATCATGGTCATGGGCCAGGATTCCCTGATAATCCTCCGTGACAGTACCTTTTACCCCTTCATGCCCTTTTTTCTCACATGCAAAGTATAGGGCTTTTCCGTCCGGTGTCACACAGACATATACCTGACAGTTCTTTCCGTTTTCCCTTGCATTTGTACAGTCTGTATGCATGACAGGGGAAAGCAGCATCTCTGCGCAGGCAGTCCTGCGTTCAGGCTCTGTTTTTAAAGCAAACTCCCTGCTGAGTTTACTTATCATGCCTTTCGAAATATTCAGTTTTCCACCTGTTAAATCCGACAGGAATTTTCTGCTCTTATCAATGGAAGTACAGCAGTTATTATTTAAAAGAAACAGAAATGCCCGGATGCTGCCATCATAATTCACGTCATCAATCACGCCATCCAGAAATGCAGCATGTACACGTTCTCCCGTCTGACTGTTATAATAAACATCTGCATGGTATTCCGTTACATCCAGAACCATACGGATCCTTACCAGTTGTTTTATGATTGTCCTTGCAGTCTTTTTGAAAGCACAGTCTTCAAGGACTTCTTCTGGCGGTGGAAGAAGGATTGCCGGCTGCGTAGGTTCCTGTTTCTTTCGGCTGTGCCCCTTATGACCGGGCTGTCCTCCCGGTTTCCTGCCCGTTTTTTCCCTGTTCTTCTTCCAGCCTGGCTGCTGTTTTATAAAACTGAAGGCGGAGTTCTTTTACTTTATCTAAAGCATCATCTCTTTGTTTTCGGCAAAAAGGACGCGCTTCTCCATCTCCTTTAGCTTCCATTCGGCTTTTTTCTGCATCGCTTCAAACTCCAGGAGCATATCCTCCAGTACCTGGAACCAGTAATTACGGACACGGATAGTTTCTTTATGCGCTTCCGCTATTTCTGTCTGCAGTTCCAGAATTTTATGTTCATAGTCTCTGCAATCCTTCTGGTGGAGTTCTTTCAGTTTGACATATCTCTCACCGGATTCCAGCTCTTTATTCCTTGCCTGTGCGGCTTTTAGCCGGCACATGAGTGTGATGTAATCATAAGTATCAGGCATACGTTTTCCTCCGGCACAGTTATCATTAAACGCCACTGATAATGTCTGTGATCTTTGAAATATGATCTTCCAGATATTCAATCATTTCCTTTTGTTTTTGGATAAATTCCTCTTGTATCTCAATCTGTTTGAGGTAACCAGCGAGAAGTTTATCACGTTTTTTCAATTCTTCTTTTAAATCGATGTCCATAAGAAAATCTCTCTTTCTTGTGAAAGAGTATAACAAAAACATAGAAAAAAAGTGAATTTCCCAAAATCGTTCTTTCGTCAATCTGACTGTGGATAAGTATTCGTTTTGCGATTGAAAAAGCATTGATATCAGCCATGAAACTTCGAAAATGGGCTCTGGAATCCAGAATCTGGTGTATAACTTTGTATAACTTTGCCAAAAAAGAACGGTAGGAAAAATTATAAACACAGTTTTTCCTGCCTAAAATGAATATCCACAAAATAAAAAAATAAATTTCGCTATTTTTTACAATGACTTATGCATACCTCTGAACAGTAACTTGTGGATAAAACTGCGGAAACTCAAGAACACAATTATTCTTTTGCTTCATGCCGTTTCATGATATACTAAAAAGAAACGGCGGTGATTCATTATGGCAAGACCTAAAACATATCATATTATACTCAGTGACAATGAAGTGTCAGC
>NZ_JBBEWO010000038.1:0-2813 GCF_038739805.1 Blautia acetica
TTGAGTTTGGCTTGCGACACCATTCTCAATATAACATAGGAGGTTTTTTATTGAAATCCTCACCGTTTCCACTTACACTATTCGCCCCAGCATAGCTGGGGGATTAGACTTTTCATTTAAATACATCTCATGTTCTTATTAATCCCCTGGAACGGGTACATTGTCTCTGTGAAATGACAGAATTTAAATACATCTCATGTTCTTATTAATCATGAAGCGTTTACCCTTATTTATCATTTTCTCAAATTTAAATACATCTCATGTTCTTATTAATCTATTTTACAGTCTTACAACCGGAGTAGGATATGATTTAAATACATCTCATGTTCTTATTAATCGTAAAGGATGGGAAAACGCAAGAGGATGTAAGATATTTAAATACATCTCATGTTCTTATTAATCTCTCATTATCATTTCTTAGTTCCAATCCCTCAAAAATTTAAATACATCTCATGTTCTTATTAATCCCATCGGGAGTGTCCTTCGGGTGCCGGACCGCAAGCATTTAAATACATCTCATGTTCTTATTAATCCAATTTTTGAACACTTGCAACTTCCAGAAAATGCATTTAAATACATCTCATGTTCTTATTAATCTTTATCAATGTTGCCTCCTTTCGCCCCGGAAGCAATTTAAATACATCTCATGTTCTTATTAATCTCCGTTCTTTTAGTACAACATCAATCACAGTTCCGTTATTTAAATACATCTCATGTTCTTATTAATCAAGAATGGAATATAGTGGAAATGTACCGACAGTAATATTTAAATACATCTCATGTTCTTATTAATCTTAAACAGGGGTTCGGACAAGAGTTCGAGGGATTCATTTAAATACATCTCATGTTCTTATTAATCCCAGAAGTTCTATTATTTTAAGTGGACGACTCTTATTTAAATACATCTCATGTTCTTATTAATCCATGCCCAAGCTGCAACAACGCATCCGCAATGTATAATTTAAATACATCTCATGTTCTTATTAATCACGTCCTTATGAGAAAAATGGGTGAGCAGTAATGTAATTTAAATACATCTCATGTTCTTATTAATCTTTCAACAGATTCTTTCGACGTGGAATGGAGGTTTAAATTTAAATACATCTCATGTTCTTATTAATCCCGGGAACAGATACAGACCAATAAAAAGGACATTGCATTTAAATACATCTCATGTTCTTATTAATCAAAGAAAGACCTTGAACTCTCCGACACCAAGAATGTATTTAAATACATCTCATGTTCTTATTAATCAAAAGAGAATTAAAAAGGCTGTCTGTGCGGTTGCATTTAAATACATCTCATGTTCTTATTAATCAAACCAGAGGCTAAAACGCTATGGCATATGCAGAATTTAAATACATCTCATGTTCTTATTAATCGGAATATAAGCGCAGCCACCAGTATTATGTATCCATATTTAAATACATCTCATGTTCTTATTAATCAGAAAACAAGCACAAGAAAGAGAGGAAAATTAATAATTTAAATACATCTCATGTTCTTATTAATCATTTACTATATATTTACCGTATTTCTTTATTGTTTATTTAAATACATCTCATGTTCTTATTAATCCAGCGGCAAGAACACCTTTTATAAGAGAACTATATTATTTAAATACATCTCATGTTCTTATTAATCAGACGACAAATGCATTGTGGAGAGCTGGATATGAATTTAAATACATCTCATGTTCTTATTAATCGACACAGAAATTCCGGAAGAAAAGGAGGCGAAAGCGATTTAAATACATCTCATGTTCTTATTAATCTTTACGATATGCTGGCCAAGCGGATAATGAATACCAATTTAAATACATCTCATGTTCTTATTAATCCATTAACAGAATCTCCAGCGCAGTAACCATGTACATTTAAATACATCTCATGTTCTTATTAATCAGGCAGGCGCAGCTTATAGAAAAGCCAGAGAGGAACATTTAAATACATCTCATGTTCTTATTAATCTCCGTGTTGGCTGGAATATGCAATGACGGAATTAGATTTAAATACATCTCATGTTCTTATTAATCGCATTACTTTGCCGTTGCAAATATCTGAAATTGTATTTAAATACATCTCATGTTCTTATTAATCGCAAATAAAGCCGCAGATAATGCGAATAAATCAGTATTTAAATACATCTCATGTTCTTATTAATCGGTAGTCTTCCCCTCTTCCGAGCCGGGTCATTATGATTTAAATACATCTCATGTTCTTATTAATCTTACGACATGCTGGCCAAACGGATTATGAACACCAATTTAAATACATCTCATGTTCTTATTAATCAGAAAAGTGGAGAAACGAGGGCGCGGCCTACGCCCATTTAAATACATCTCATGTTCTTATTAATCAAAATACTTAATGGCTAGGAGGTAGTGAAATGAACAGATTTAAATACATCTCATGTTCTTATTAATCTTCACATAAAGTAATAAAAGCTGTAACAGATAATATATTTAAATACATCTCATGTTCTTATTAATCTTTTAATTCTTTTGGTAGTTCTCCCCTTTCTGCTATAATTTAAATACATCTCATGTTCTTATTAATCATCAAGCAGAACTCTTCTATCGCATGGCTGGAATTATTTAAATACATCTCATGTTCTTATTAATCCCATCAGAAGCAGGCGTAAATTACAGCATTTCATTATTTAAATACATCTCATGTTCTTATTAATCCCCATCTAGTATAACGAATATTAAATAATTGCTATATTAAATTGATACTGCTTCCTCTTCACTGATTTCATCCATTTTATACTTCCAGTGATAAACCACGGGTTCACGGTTCACTTCGTCAAAG
>NZ_JBBEWO010000039.1:0-2739 GCF_038739805.1 Blautia acetica
TGTGCTTTTATTTGTGGTTTTGCAGACCCACATTCATCATAGCACAGGAGTTCTTGCTTATATCTAAAGATTTCTCCCACCACCCGCATAGCAGGTGGTTTATTTCATTGCTGACACAATCAGGATATTTATACATTTTGTGTTCAAAATGTATAAATATCCTCGATATCCACTTCATACGACAGCCCCTTGGTTTCTAATTCAGCCTGTACAGTACCGCATCGTGAGAATCCAGAGATACACTCAGACTGCCCTCACAGTCTCCGCACTCTGCCTGTCTCCACATATCGTATACACAATACCGGCCTTCCAGTTCCAACTGTTCCAGACTAATACGGAATGTCTCTTTCCAATTGGTAATATTGAAAAATGCTATATAAGAATTGTTCTCGTTATCCTCTGCTTTCCAGACAATCAAATCATAGGTACGCAAAATCTGACGGGCATTTCTGCTTTTCTTCAGAAGCCCCAAAACATCATCATTGGTAACCAGTGATTTTGTCCATTCATCCATATCAGTAAGTTCACAGCCAAGCATCATAGGAGAACGGAATATACACCACAGCGTAAACATAGTTCGCTGTTCTGCCCTGCTCAGACGGCTCTGTCTCTCTCCCAGTCCATGCTCACAGCCCCGAATGGAAATATGCCCTACCGGCAGCATATCACAATCGGGATAACAGCCTTCCGACACATAAGGGCTCCACTGATGACAACGGGCAAACATTTCCATAATATTTTCCCAACTATCCCACAAATCGTTGGTAATCCGCCACATATTGGCATTTTTCCGCAAATGCTCTGCCTGCTCCACCATAGCCGGACCCGGAGATAAGCTAAGCACTACCGGACGTCCGCATTTATCAATGGCATGTCTTAAAAGCTGAATTTCATCACCCCCGTAAGCCAGAGTACTCTCATTATTTATCTGCCCATATTTTACGCAAATATCATCTACCTTAATCAAATCCACACCCCAGGACGCATACAATTCCAAAATAGAATCATAATAGTCCTGTGCTCCCGGCTTTGTGGCATCCAGCCCGTACATATCTGTATTCCAACAACAGATAGAGGACGGATGCGCTGCTTCTCTGGCCGTATATATGCTGTTTTTTATTTTTACATTCTGAGACACTGCCTGACGGGGAATTCCCCGCATAATGTGAATTCCGAATTTTAATCCTTTTTCATGGGCATAGGCCGCAATCTTTGTAAAGCCGCTGCCATCTGCGGCAGATGGAAAACGATTAGGCGCCGGACAAAGCCTGCCATACTCATCCATACATAAATCCGCAAATTTATGGTAATGGCTGGAATTAGCGGTAGGCTCGTACCACTGAATGTCACAGACAATATATTCCCAACCATGGGACTTCAGATGTTCTGCCATGTAATCAATATTTTGCCTTAACTCCTGCTCCGTCACAGACGCCCCATAACAGTCCCAGCTGTTCCAGCCCATGGGCGGTGTTTGGGCACATGCATTTTTATTCATAATAATCACTCTCCTTTATTTTTCCATACCACTTTTCACACATACCATTTTTCTTCTTTTGCTATTTGACATTATATCAGATACTCACTTATAATGATTCATAATACAAAAGAAATACCACACATTTATTGCAGAGGTTTCCATATGTTTTACGAAAATAAAGAAGACTATTTTTTTGCTGTAGAAGAATTCAACTCTTTACAATATCCCTTACATGTACATAGCTATATTGAACTTGTACATGTCATGAAAGGCTCGCTGGAAATGCAAATTGGCAGGGAAAAATATGTTATCCCGGAGGGTTCCCTGGCTATGATTTTTCCCAATGTTCCCCACAGCTATCATACGCTTTCTGCAAAAGGAAACACACAGTTAAATATTATTAACAGTTATCTCGACCTGCTTCCTTTGCATAAAAAGCTTCTGCTCTCCATGTTTCCATCAAATCCGGTACTTGCTGCTAAAGAACTTCATCCGGATATTCTCTTTGCAGAAAAAAGACTATTTACCTTAACAGCAGCCGAAAAAGACAGCGCCCTGATTTCCTCTTTTCTTTCCTTAATATTATGCCGTCTATTTCCTCTTCTTCAGCTTACGGAATATCAGGAACTGCCTCCTCAGGACATTGTCTGCAGTATTATTGCCTACATCGCGGAACACTTTTGTGAGGACATTTCTCTCTCGGATGTTGCTGTACATTTCGGCATTGGAAAATATGCGCTTTCCAGAATCTTTTCCAATGTTTTAAAAGTGAGTTTTTCTTCATATGTAAATGCACTTCGTATGAATCATGCCCGGTATCTTCTTCTGAATTCCAACATGAACATTACCACTATTGCTATGGAGTGCGGCTACCACAATCAACAGACTTTCAACCGAATATTCAAAGAACAGTGCAGCTGTACCCCCAGAGAATACCGAAATATGTAATCTTCCCCGAATCTTATGACCAGAAATTAGATTCGGAAATATCATGGATTGTTACCTACACAGTGTTCCATTTTTTGTAAAACAAAAAAAACTCCTATAGATATTACTATCTACAGAAGTTCTCTCTCATATACCTTCAAAACCGCATACACAAAACCAAACCAATTCCAACTTACCGTTTCACTTAGTTTCCTAAGCTATTAGGTCAAGCCCTCGACCGATTAGTAGCAGTCAGCTCCATACATTGCTGCACTTCCACCTCTGCCCTATCTACCTCGTCGTCTTCAAGGGGTCTTACTTCTTTCGAATGG
>NZ_JBBEWO010000040.1:0-2739 GCF_038739805.1 Blautia acetica
TTCTCATAAAATAACGTGCCTGAAGCGTCCAAAAATATATGCTTCATCCCATCGTTAGGTGCTCTGAAAGACCCGTTTTAATCTGACGGAAAAGGCAGCGTTTAATTTGCCGAATAACACATAGTGTTCTTCCAGTTCCAGCCCGTTTTTCAGTTCAAAGCACAGCCTGTTGGGATACACTCTGATCCTTTCAACAATCAGTCGGAACAATTCTTCATCGAATTCTTCTATCATAACCGGCCGGGTGCGGAAGACCGTCAGCAGATACTCGGTCTGTGCAATTTCCTGTTCCATCAGGTTCTGCTCTTTTAGGAACTGCTGCCTGCGGCTGATTTCTTCTAACTCGGTATCCAGCTGATTCCGGCGTTCTATAAAAACAGCAGAGCCTATGTCGCCGTCCGAGAGGACTTTCTGCAACCAATGGCTCTGCTGTTTGAGTTCCTGTATTCTGTTTTCCAATGTGAGCAATTCCTGCTCCTGTGCCGCATCGTTTGGTACTGCCTTCAGTACCGCAAGCAGGGGAAGCAGGACATCTTCCGCATGCCCGGCAAGCTTGTTCCACATGCGCAAAAACATCTGCCGAATCACATCTTCCCGGATTGGTTTCTGCCTGCACTTTGTAATATCCGCGATATGCTGACGGCAGCTCCACTGAATCTTTTCATATGGCTTGCCGATATAGATTTTTTGCCGGCGGAATGTACTGCCGCACTCCCCACAGATGATCCGACTACTGAACGCATAGCGGCTTTGATAAATCTCTACATTGTCCATGTGGTGTTTCTGCCTGCGATATTCATAAATCTGACGTACCGCCTCTGCTTCTTCTCTGCTGATGATCGGTTCATGATTATCCGATACCAGATACTTTGGCAGTTCTCCGTGATTATATTTTTTCGTAAATGGAACACCTTCCGTTGTATATGTTTTCTGATAGAGCAGATCGCCCTCATATACCGGATTCTGAAGAATCCATTTCACAACATTGTCCTGCCATGCTTTTGCTGTCCGTATGGTGGGAACTCCTTCTGCCTGCAGTTCTTTTGCAATCGCATAGGAACCTTTTCCACCGAGATATTCATCAAAAATCCTGCGGACGATAGCAGCTTCCTCCGGCTGAATGATCAGATTGCCGTTTTCATCTTTCCGGTATCCATAGGCGGGAGAACTGATGATAAACGTCCCGTTTTGGAACCGTCGGACGATAGACCACCTGCTGTTTGTAGAGATACTCTCTGACTCGCCCTGTGCGATGGAACTTAGGATAGTCAGCAGCTGTTCACTTTTCTGAGACAGCGTACCGACTCGTTCTTTCTCAAAGTAGACCTCTACGCCAAGTTCTTTCAGCATACGAATAGTATTGATACTGTCCACTGTATTTCTCGCAAAGCGGGTGACAGACTTTGTCAGGATGAGGTCAATTTTTCCTTGCCTGCAGTCCTGTATCATCTGTTGGAATCTGTCACGACTTTTTACTTTTGTACCGCTTCGTGCTTCATCCGCATAGATTCCAACCAATATCCAATTCGGCTTTTCCTCAATAAATCGGGTGTAGTACTGTACCTGTGCTTCAAAGGAATTTTTCTGTTCTGCACTGCTAGTGCTGACACGGCAGTAGGCGCATACCCGTTTGGGAGCGGCATATTCTGCGGCTTGTTTTTGCTTCACAGGCTCTATTTTTGTAATCTTCTTGCCCATGTTTTTCTCCTTTCTCAGGAGCATTCCCTCCTGTCAGCACAACACAATACCACACCTTTTTTCAGATATCCAGTGTTTTTACGCATATACTTCTGCCAGTTCCGGAGAAAATGTTGACCGGTTCAGAGCATCAATTTGTGCATATTCCTCCGGCTCCAAAAAGCCGTTTTTCAGCATCAGATCCAGCAGTTTTCTGGACAGTTGATACTGCATTTCTCTGGTTTCTCTCTGTTCACTCACTGTATACCCTCCATTCTTCCGATGATACGCTGGAATCCAAAATTCAATTTTCCCTCCAGCGGAGAATAAACCGCAATCCCCATCTTTTGAAGTTGTTCCAGTATCCTCAGTGCCTGACAGGTATCCCGATGAATCCGTGACAGGTTATGTACCAGTAAAACTTCCACCTGCTGCAACGGGGCGGTTTTCAAAAAGTATTCCCATCCGGGGAGAACGTCACTGTTTCCGGCTGCCAGATCTGTGGAAGATCCCTTCACCTGAAATCCCATCTGCTCTGCATAATCCATCAGCTGTTTCCTCTGTACTTTCAACATGCCATGCACATCTTCCGGTGCATCAATACGGCAGTAAATCCATGCTTTTGGTTCCTGATGCATAACCATCCCTCCTGACTGTTGATATCTCGTGCTTATTTCTCTCTTAATCGCTGCTCCATTCCAAAACTGATTGCCAAAGACTGCTCCACCTCTGCCATTTCCTTTCGGTTGATTCTTCCGAGGTACTCTCTTAGTCTCGAAGTGTCAATGGTCCGTATCTGTTCCAGCAGTACGACCGATCCGTACCGAAGCCCTTTCACATGATACAAAGCCACATGAGTGGGCAGAGGATGCTTGAACCTGCGTCCGGTAATCGCAGCCACGATCACGGTCGGGCTGTATTTATTGCCGGTATTATTCTGAACGAATCATGACCACCCGTCCAACGGGTGGTTTGCTCTAGGGCTATAAGCCCTTGTTACTAGGCCAGCGTCTCAAGGCGCTGGCTTTCTCTTTCGGCTATGGGAATTCTGTTTACACATCC
>NZ_JBBEWO010000041.1:0-2490 GCF_038739805.1 Blautia acetica
TTTGACGAAGTGAACCGTGAACCCGTGGTTTATCACTGGAAGTATAAAATGGATGAAATCAGTGAAGAGGAAGCAGTATCAATTTAATATAGCAATTATTTAATATTCGTTATACTAGTTCAGGACGGGTTCTGGATTAGTCTATTTTTGAAATATATGGTTATAAAAAGAAAATCAAGAATGAAAGTTAAGAAACTATAATGTATAATATCTTAGAAATAAAAGAAAAAATAGCATGTTTTATGTAATATAAAGCCTGAATAACAGCATGGCAAAGGAAATTTGCGTAATATTTTGGGATAGGTAAAGCCGCATTGCTAGCCATCAGGCATAAAGGCGAGTAATAATATGGCTAAAGGAGGTAAGCAAATGAACATCGGTGAAAAGATTATCGAAATCAGAAAAGAAAGAAAAATGACACAGGAGGATTTTGCAAAAATATTTCATGTAACAAGGCAGACAGTTTCAAATTGGGAACATGAGAAAAGTTATCCAGATTTGCAAACAATTATTCAAATCAGTGATGAATTTAATATTTCGCTGGATAAGTTGTTAAAGGAGGACATACAAATGGTGAAAAAAATCGATAGTTATAAGAAATATAAAAAGGTATTTTGGGGAGTGGGAATATCTATTTTAAGTATTGTTATTTGCGTAGTAGTATATCTGGCTGTATGTACGGTGCAACATAATAAAATGTATGATAAGGTACTAGACGCTGGATTTGAAAAAGAGTTGACGGAAGATTTTATCGAAAAATATCAAGGCTATTATGCTTTGACAGAAGATGGCGTGGATTATTTGGTGGAACCAAAGGCTATTGGGAAATACGAATTAGATAATAAGAATTTTGTTTTAGTTGCTCGAAAAGGAGAGCAAGATATTACATTGATGATTGATGAGAACAAAAAAATTACATTAGCATTATACCCGGGACGGATTGAAATTGATCAGGAAGGAAAACAAGTGAATGTAACAGAAAATATGACGGATGAACAAAGAAAACGTGAAAATGAGTTGTTAAGCGAACGAAAGGAAGAACTTATGCCTATTCTTCATAAAGCTTTAGAACTTTGGGAAGCAATAAATAATTAAAATGCTAGAGTGCATATAAACAGTTGCTTTCATAGTAGTATAATAGTTATGAACAAATAGCTCAGAGTGTAAGCTTTGGGCTTTTGGGCTATTTGTTTTAGCTGGAATAGATTAACATAGTATTTTGAAAATAACTGTGAAGCATATTGTTACTTTAAAGAATAAAATGGTATAATGTATGCAGATGATAATGTACGAAAATGTATGAGGGTGTATATGGGACAAGTAAATTTATATAAAATTGATGAAAATAAGAGAATTGGCTTTCTTGATCAACTTAGAGAAAAATTAGAAGTTGTACTTTAATTCGACAGATATTTCTGAGAGGTGGTTTTTCTTGAAAAAATTTTTGAGTGACAATAAAGAAAAGATTACAACTTTCATTATATGTGGAACTATTTTTATCATAGCCCTTTCAATTATTGCTATGATAAGTGGTGCTATAATGAGACTTTTTGGTTTTGAATATGAATCAGTAGGTAGTATCGTTTTATTCTTTATAGTAGCTACAGCAATCTCTTTTCCATTAAATCTGATAGCAGGAGCCTTGCCAAAAGCACTGTATGAACTTGAAAGGATGAGCAAAAAAACTGCTTTGATGTTATATTTGACTTTAGACACTATTGCTACCAGTTTTGGATTAAAAATAGTAGATTATTGTATGCCATCTGTTTCTGCAACAACGGTTTCTATTATTATTATTTCTTTCTTATTGTCATTACCAGGAAAGGATGATTTCAAGGATAACCAAGAAGATAAATAAAATTTCAGCTTGTAGGGGAATTGAAGTGCTTTATGAATGCTATAGTATTTAAGACTATTAGTTGATTTTAATGTATAGCATATTACTGACAATAAAATGACAATACAATCAGATAAAAACATAGCGAATACATATAAAACAGTTCAAAAATGAACGGTTTCAAAACTAAAACAATGAGGAAGCACCACAAAGCAAATAGAACTTTGCGAATTCGAATAACGGACAGAACCCCGGAAATGCTGATAAAATGGGCATTTCCGGGGTTGTTTTATGTCCTTTGGATCTAAAATGGATCTAATTTTTTCAGTGTGTAGCTTGACAAAAAATAGTGGTGTGGGTATTCCAAGGCACACTCCACTATCCTGACAAGGGCAAAGTTGGATAACCTGAAAAAAGAATAGAAACATGAAAAGAACGACCTTAGACAAGGCAGAAAAGCCTTTGTCAGGTCGTTCTTTTCATGTTCAGAGAAATTTCAGGAAAAGTAGAAGAAACCTCATAAACAGTAAGCGTCAAATATTCCTGCGGATTTCCTAATCCTCAAGTTTCACCTATAATTGTAGTCGATAGATATTTAGATTATTTCACTACAATTATGGAGGATAGGTTATGGCAGGTACTCGCAAAGCCCG
>NZ_JBBEWO010000042.1:0-2097 GCF_038739805.1 Blautia acetica
GACGAAGTGAACCGTGAACCCGTGGTTTATCACTGGAAGTATAAAATGGATGAAATCAGTGAAGAGGAAGCAGTATCAATTTAATATAGCAATTATTTAATATTCGTTATACTAGTTCATGAAACAGCACAATCACAGAAAATACCAACAGTGCAATTAAAATTTTCAATCTACCACCTGCTTTCAATTCTATTGTATATTTCTTGTTCGATATTTAAAATCTCTTCTACGGTAGGTGCCGGGATTACTTTATGACTCTCCATAGCATCCTCAATAATCCGGTAAATATCCAGAAAAGCAATTTTTTTCTGAAGGAACAGAGCCACTGCCTTTTCATTTGCAGCGTTAAATACCGTTGGCATAGAACCACCTGTTCGTGATGCCTTCATGGCAAGAGGCAGGCCTTTGAAGGTTTCCATATCTGGATTCTCGAAGGTAATAGAACCAAGTTTTGCAAAATCCAGACGTTCCCCATCCAGATATCTCCTGGTTCCACCATAAAGAGCATATTGAATCGGCAGCCGCATATCCGGTGTTCCAAGCTGTGCCATCACACTGCCATCTGTAAACCGAATCATAGAATGAATCACACTCTGGGGCTGCACCACTACCTGAATCTGAGCCAGATCAACACCGAACAGCCATTTCGCTTCCATGACTTCTAAGCCCTTGTTCACCAGGGTCGCTGAGTCAATGGTAATCTTCTGCCCCATAGCCCAATTTGGATGCTTCAGGGCATCTTCCACCTGAATGTCTCTCAGGTCTTCTGTTTTTCTTCCTCTGAAAGGACCTCCGGATGCAGTGATGAGCAATTTGTCAATGGTCTTATGTTCTTCTCCGTTTAATGCCTGGAAAATAGCACTGTGTTCACTGTCCACCGGCAGAATCCGTACCCCATATTGCTCTGCCAGCGGCATGATGATATGTCCCGCTGTGACCAAGGTCTCTTTATTAGCAAGTGCAATATCTTTGCCTGCTTTGATTCCTTCAATAGTAGGACGGATTCCGATCATTCCCACAATAGCTGTGACAAGAATCTGTGTGCCTTCCATAGCCGCCAGTTCCAGAAGTCCATCCATACCTCCCACTACCTTGCAGTCTGTGTCTTTGACCCGTTCTCTGAGTTCTGCCGCTTTTTCTTCATCTCCTACTGCTGCCAGTCTTGGAGAAAATTCCCGGATTTGTTCCTCCAGCATGGAAATATTTCTTCCTGCTGCCAGGCCAAGAACCTGTAAATCTTTATTTTTTCTCACAATATCCAGGGTCTGGGTTCCAATGGAACCTGTAGAACCTAAAATCGCAATTTTTATCATACTTACCTTCTCCTTAAATCAACACGTTTGCCAGAAAATAGATAAACGGTGCTGTAAAAATCACGCTGTCAAACCGATCCAGAACCCCTCCATGTCCCGGTATCAGTTTTCCGTAATCTTTAATCTCTTTGTTTCTCTTAATCGCAGAAGCAGCCAAATCCCCTACCATGGAAATCAATGCTCCTACGGCACAGATGATACCATACACGCATTTTATCATTTCAACAACAAGTCATCGTCTTGACACGTCACCTTTCATTGGTTCCGTATTTAAAGATTTCCTCAGACAAATATACGCATTAGCATCTAATATGGATATTAACTTAATGGGGGGGGTAAAGTAACATGCTTGAAGCTTATGATGATATTTTAACCATTCCAGAGGTTGCGGATATTCTTAAAATAGGCACCTCTCAAACATATAAAATTGTTCGTACTGGGCAATTGAAAGGATTTAAAGAAGGGAAAGACTGGAAAATCCCCAAAAAATGTTTAATCGAATACATCATTAGCAAAGTATCCTACAAATATTAATGATGGTAGTCATGACCACCCGCTTAGCGGGTGGCATGTTCTCCCCCTATAAGGGGATATTACCTGCTTGCGCCCGGAAGGCGCACTGAAGTCTGCTAACTGCACCACATTTACAGGTGCCCCCAACTGGTGGCTTTTCAGTGCTTCCTTACACCGGCACAGCTCCAAAAGGAGCTTGCTGGTTTGCTTTGACTTCCTACTTACGCTCCAAGCGTTTTATTTATTGTGTTTCTTCACTGGCTCACCCGTA
>NZ_JBBEWO010000043.1:0-1918 GCF_038739805.1 Blautia acetica
AGCTAACCTCTCCTCTTAACCTTCCAGCACCGGGCAGGCGTCAGCCCATATACCTCACCTTTCGGTTTTGCATAGACCTGTGTTTTTGCTAAACAGTTGCTTGAGCCTATTCTCTGCGGCCACATCTCTGTGGCACCCCTTCTCCCGAAGTTACGGGGTCATTTTGCCGAGTTCCTTAACAATGCTTCTTCCGCCGGCCTTAGGATTCTCTCCTCATCCACCTGTGTCGGTTTACGGTACGGGTACAGTACAAACAATAGCGGCTTTTCTCGACGCATGGCTCACATACTTCCCTACTTCTTTTCGGTCCGCATCACGTCTTCGGGTTGCCACACGGATTTTCCTATGTGACCCCTACCTCGCTTGCACGCGGCTTTCCATTCCGCGCCTATGCTCTCCACACGTGTCCCCACAGTTCTGTCATACTGCAGTACAGGAATTTCAACCTGTTGTCCATCGGCTACGTCTTTCGACCTCGCCTTAGGCCCCGACTTACCCAGGGCAGATCAGCTTTACCCTGGAAACCTTGGATATTCGGCCTAGAGGATTCCCACCTCTATCTCGCTACTCATTCCGGCATTCTCTCTTCCATAAAGTCCACAGCTCCTTCCGGTACTGCTTCTTCCCTTATGCAATGCTCCTCTACCAATCCCTTTCAGGATTCCTCAGCTTCGGTGTCGTGTTTCAGCCCCGGACATTTTCGGCGCAGGACCTCTCGACCAGTGAGCTATTACGCACTCTTTGAATGTATGGCTGCTTCTGAGCCAACATCCTGGTTGTCTTCGAAATCCCACATCCTTTTCCACTTAACACGTACTTTGGGACCTTAGCTGGAGGTCTGGGCTCTTTCCCTTTTGACTATCCAACTTATCTCGTATAGTCTGACTCCCGGCAATCAGTTTCATGGCATTCGGAGTTTGATATTCTTCGGTAGGCTTTGACGCCCCCTAGGAAATTCAGTGCTCTACCTCCATAAACCTTTGCCGAGGCTAGCCCTAAAGCTATTTCGAGGAGAACCAGCTATCTCCGGGTTCGATTGGAATTTCTCCCCTATCCACACCTCATCGCCACCCTTTTCAACGGATGTGCGTTCGGTCCTCCATTGCCTTTTACGGCAGCTTCAACCTGGACATGGATAGATCACCCGGTTTCGGGTCTGCACATACTGACTCTGGCCCTGTTAAGACTTGGTTTCCCTACGGCTCCGCACCTTTGGTGCTTAACCTTGCCAGTATGCACAACTCGCCGGACCGTTCTACAAAAAGTACGCGGTTCACCTAATAATGGTGTTCCACAGCTTGTAAACACAGGGTTTCAGGTTCTCTTTCACTCCCCTCCCGGGGTCCTTTTCACCTTTCCTTCACAGTACTATGCACTATCGGTCACTAAGGAGTATTTAGCCTTACGGGGTGGTCCCCGCTTATTCCCACAAGGTTTCCCGTGTCTCGTGGTACTCTGGATACTGCCATGTCGTCTCTGGTTTCATGTACGGGGCTTTCACCCTCTCTGGCCGGCTTTCCCAAAACCGTTCCATTACCTTCAACGAATCAATTCCGCAGTCCAAACCCCAGCATGCACGCACGCTGGTTTGGGCTCTTTCCCGTTCGCTCGCCGCTACTTAGGAAATCGAGGTTTCTTTCTTCTCCTCCGGCTACTTAGATGTTTCAGTTCACCGGGTTCCCCTCCATACGTTATGGATTGGCGTATGGATACATGAGGTCTTCTCATGTGGGTTTCCCCATTCAGAAATCTCCGGATCATCGGATATTTGCTCCTCCCCGAAGCTTATCGCAGCTTATCACGTCTTTCATCGGCTCTTAGTGCCAAGGCATCCGCCCTGCGCTCTTTCTTGCTTGGCCTCTTCAGATACTATAGCGTTAATATCTGACGGCTTGTTGTTTCTTGGTTTCTCTACTTG
>NZ_JBBEWO010000044.1:0-1620 GCF_038739805.1 Blautia acetica
GTAATACAAGGGCGGCAAAGGTGGATTGGCAATTTAAAACTGCTGATGCACGAATCAAATTGAATTCGCTATATCCCAAATTTACTGCCACTTCCGTGTAAGTGGCAGTAATGCTAAATATATACGTGCCAATGCACTAGTCAATATAGAAATAAAATTCTATCCTGATATACCATAAAGCAAGGGTGTAGACCAATACAGTAATTTAAAAATATTGTTCAAATGCCGCCAGGCGCACCGCAAAAAAGGCGCTGACCCGCATTCTGCGTTCAGCGCCTTTTACTCCCCTCAAAGTTCTCTCTATGTACTTATTTTTCTTTTGAAATCAAATGATATGGAAGTGCCACACCTAAGATACCGCCAACCATATTCCCAAGCGTTACGATAATGACATTATAGCAATATGCACCGATTCCAACTTTTCCTGTAAGAAGAGAAACACCGATGCTGCTCATGTTTGCAATGCTATGCTCAAATCCACATACCATGAACACAAAGATACACCAGAAAATCATAATCAGTTTGCCTGATTCAGATTTCATTTTGATTCCGCACCATACGGCAAGACATACCAGTATATTACACAATACTGCTTTGACAAACAATGGCACAGGAGCCGTGGTGGTCTTATTCACTGCCAGGTTTACGAAGTAATCACCAATACCGCCTGTTGGAACTTTTGCAGCCACGAAAAGAGCAGATGATAAAAGCGAACCAACCAGGTTTCCAATCCAACAGATACCCCATAATTTACAAGCGTCCCCCCAGGAGGCTGTCTTTCTGAATACTGCTGCCGACAGAACAAAATTATTTCCTGTAAATAAGTCTGCACCTGCCATAATAACCAAACTAAGCGCTGCTGCAAATGCCGCACTCTGCGCCGGTTTCGCCCAGTTCGCTGTCATTTCTGCACCTGACAGATGACCAGCCAGTGTAAATGCCACAAAACCCCCCATGGCCACAAACACACCCGCAAGAATAGCAGACATAAAATATCCCAGAGGATTGTTCTTCAATAAATTTAATTTTGCTGCCGCACTATTACATACGGCCTTATACTCATCTTTATACATATTTACCTACTCCCTTCCAGCCCAAACTCTCCTAATATAAACAGAACTGCCGCACTCTGCATATATCCGGAATCTTCCAGACGGCTGCATGATGCGGCAGCTGTATTCTTATTTCACTCTTAGAACAGACCGGAAATTTTTCCTGTCGCATCCACATCAATTCTTTCAGCAGCCGGCACTTTCGGCAGACCCGGCATGGTCATGATTTCACCGGTTAATGCTACGATAAATCCTGCACCTGCGGATATCTTTAAGTTTCTTACGGTTACTTCAAAGTCTGTAGGCGCACCCAGTTTGGTCTGGTCATCTGTTAAGCTGTACTGTGTCTTAGCCACACAGATTGGGCAGTTTCCGTATCCTAATGCTTCTAACTGTGCTGCCTGTTTCTGCGCATTGGCTGTCAGAACTACTCTCTTACCACCATAGATTTTCTGTACAATCTGGTTTAATTTATCTTCAATGCTTCCTTCCAGTTCATAAGAGAAGGTAAAGTCGTTTGGTTCTTCTACCAGACGGATAACTTCTTTTGCAAGAGCAATACCGCCTT
>NZ_JBBEWO010000045.1:0-1274 GCF_038739805.1 Blautia acetica
CTAGTATAACGAATATTAAATAATTGCTATATTAAATTGATACTGCTTCCTCTTCACTGATTTCATCCATTTTATACTTCCAGTGATAAACCACGGGTTCACGGTTCACTTCGTCAAAGTACTTGTAAATTCGTTCTTCCAACTCCTGTTTGGTTTTGACACGAATTCCTCGAAGCATCTGTCTGGTCATCTTGCTGAAGAAGCTTTCAATCATGTTTAACCATGAGCCATGTTTTGGTGTAAACACAAATTTAAAACGTCCCTTTGGCATAGTATCCAGAAAGCGCCGTGTTTCTTTGGAAGTATGTGCAGAATGATTATCCAGGATGATCCGAATGGTATCCTGTGATGGATATTTTTTGTCCAGTATCTTTAAAAACTCAATAAAATCAGAACTCTTATGGGTCTCACTTACTAACGGAATTGCTTCTCCAGTGAGTAAATCAATGCCAGCCAGTAAAGAGAGCGTTCCCAGACGTTTGTATTCTGCATCACGATATACTTCCCCATGTTCTGATGTCGGGCGTAAATCCGGTGCCGTATTGGAGATTGCCTGAATGCCCGGCTTCTCATCATACGATACCGTAATCGTCAGTTTATAATCGTCTGGAACAATGAGATCACCATTTTCATCAAACTGCATTTCAATCTGCTTATAAACCAACAGAACCTCATGCATTTTTGATTCAAAATCAGGATCCCGTTTTTCACAGTAATATTTGATTTTAAAGGGTTTCATATCCTGTTCCTTAAGAAATTTCTGGATATACGATTTGGTAACGGTTGAAAGCCTTGGATATCCCGCTTCTTCTGCATGTTTCTGAATGTATTTGTGGAGAGAGGTCAACGTCCACAATTCCTGTGCATAACCGAGTTCTGTCGGTCTCTGACACGCAATATGAATCATCCATGCTTTTGCATCATCAGTGATTTCCGATGGACGTCCAGGACGCTGAACATCAAACAGTGCAGCATCTAAACCGCCTTTCTGAAACTTCGAAATACAAAGGCGTACCGTTGCGGTACTAATGGCAAGTTTATCAGCAATTTGCTGGAATGTCATTCCATCGGCTTTATATAAAAGGATTCTGGCACGGTCCACAACTTGTGCCTGAATGGTTCTCTTTTTGGATAATGCTTTAAGGTAATCTCTGTCTTCATCTGACAGAGGAAGATATGTTTTTCTCATAGTGTTCATCCTTTCTTAGATAACACTATTTTACCATACATTATCCTCAAAATATATAGTAGAGATTTAATTTATTCTATACTAG
>NZ_JBBEWO010000046.1:0-1271 GCF_038739805.1 Blautia acetica
CGAAGAACAGGATGGACCGCTATACAATTCTTTCTAAACGGTGTCTGGATATCCTTACACAATACTGGTTTGAGAAAGGACGTCCCCGTGGGATCCTGTTTCCTAATAAATTTACTGGTAATTACCTGACAGTCAGTACACTGGAGCAAGTGATGCGACGGGCAGTATCCGATGCTGAACTTCCAAAGAAAGCAACTCCACACTGTCTCCGTCATAGCTTTGCAACTCATCTGATGGAGCAGGGAGTAGAACGGCAGAATATTCAGGCACTGCTTGGACACCGTGACCCAAAATCCACGGAAGTTTATCTTCATGTCAGCAACAAATCCCTCATGGGAATCCAAAGTCCCTTTGACAGGAAAGAAGGTGCTGATTATGAATAAGCCCACCGTTCAGGATATTTTCCGGTGTTTTTATTCGGCATACCTTGAAAAGTATTCTCCTTCTCCGGAACAGGCAAAAGTTGCCCGGAACATCTTGAACTGCAAAACCGGAGCCTATGGTGCAAACGTCAGTGTATGTGAAGACTGTGGTGCTGTTCAGATTCACTATAATTCCTGCCGCAACCGTTGTTGTCCCATGTGTCAGGCTGTTCCAAAGGAAATGTGGATGGATGCCCGCAAAGAGGATGTGCTTGATGCACCCTACTTCCACTTGGTATTTACAGTTCCTGACATTCTGAATCCAATCATTTACAATAATCAGAAACTGTTATATGACACCCTGTATCATGCAGCTTCTGCTACAATCAGTGAACTGACTGCTGACCCAAAGCACCTTGGTGCTGATGTCGGCTATATCTGCATCCTGCATACATGGGGATCTGAAATGAACTTTCATCCCCATATCCATACAATACTGCTCGGCGGTGGTCTGACATCCAAAAACGAATGGAAAGACAACGGTACTGAGTTTTTTCTTCCTATATGGGCTATCTCCAAAGTCTTTCGTGGAAAATATATGGATGAGTTGAAAAATCTCTGGAATACGAATCAACTTAAGTTTCATGGAACTGCCGAAAAATACAGTAACCATTATGCGTTCAAAGAACTGATTGATTTCTGTTATGATGCGGAATGGATTCCTTATTGTAAGAAAACTTTTAACGGCGCACAGTCTGTGATTGACTACCTTGGAAAGTATACCCATAGGATTGCCATCAGCAATCACCGCATCATCTGTATGGACGATGAAAACGTTACTTTTTCTGTAAAAGATTACCGGAACAAAGGACAATGGAAAGAACTGACCCTTTCTGGTGTTGAATTTAT
>NZ_JBBEWO010000047.1:0-1261 GCF_038739805.1 Blautia acetica
CTTATAAATTCGGCATTTTTCAGGAGCTATTTTCCTTTAGTAAAAGCCCTGTTTCTGCTATAATAAAGGTATCAAATCCGAGGAGAGAAACGATGGCTTCCAGTGCGAAAGATATCCAGATCAGAGAGCTGAAAGATACGATATCACAACTGAAAACAATGGTATCTGAACAGACTGAGATGATGAAATCTCTCCGTCTTATTATTGACGAAAAATCCAGTCACGAGAAAGCCCTTCAGGAACAGGTAGATTATCTGACAAAAAACTCTTTGGTTCTTCCAGTGAAAGAAGAGCCGATGATATTCCGGGACAGCAGAATCTCTTTGATGAAGCGGAAATGGAACAGAATCCATCTCTGCCGGAAGAAGAAACTGTAATCAAGGAACATACCCGTAAAAAGAAGGCCACGCATGAAGATCTCTTCAAAGGCCTTAAGATTGAAAAAGTAGTGCTCCCTCTTCCGGAAGAAGAGAAGATTTGTCCGGTATGCGGTACGCAGCTGGTTCTGATTGGCGAGGAGTATGTCCGCCGGGAACTGGAATTCATTCCTGCCACTTGTAAAGTAATCGAATACTACAGCCAGAGCTACGGATGCCCATCCTGCAAGGAAGGACTCGGCGACACAGAAAAACCTGTAATCATAAAGTCCCAGGTTCCGGCGGCTCTGGTTGGGAAAGGTCCTGCCTCGGCATCCACCGTTGCATGGACCATGTACCAGAAATATGCCAATGGGCTTCCCCTTTACCGGCAGGAGAAAGACTGGAAACAGTATGGGGCCCAGATCAGCCGGACCACCCTTGCTAACTGGATTATCTACTGTTCGCAGAACTATTTTCAGCCAATGTATGATTACTTTCACCGTGAACTGCTGAAAAGGAACTTTGCCATGGCAGATGAGACTCGGGGCCAGGTGCTGAAAGAGGAAGGCCGCAGGGCTCAGACCCAGTCGTTCATGTGGCTGTTCCGAAGTGGTGAGGATGGACTTCCGGAGATTATCCTGTATGGCTATTCCCCTACCAGGAGCGGCAGCCACGCAAGAGAGTTTCTGGAAGGCTACAGCGGATATCTGGAAACTGACGGCTATCAGGGTTATAACAATCTGCCGGGGATTAGGCGCTGCTCCTGCTGGGCACATATCCGCCGATACTTTATCGACGCTGTTCCTAAAGGCAGGCAGTATGATTACAGCCAGCCGGCAGTGCAGGGAGTCCAGTACTGCAACCGGTTATTCGCCATTGAGGACTCTATAAACAAAAAGCAT
>NZ_JBBEWO010000048.1:0-1235 GCF_038739805.1 Blautia acetica
AACACAATTATTCTTTTGCTTCATGCCGTTTCATGATATACTAAAAAGAAACGGCGGTGATTCATTATGGCAAGACCTAAAACATATCATATTATACTCAGTGACAATGAAGTGTCAGCTCTTCGTAAGGTTATTAGGGATAAGAAAACCTGTAAAACCGTCCTAAAGAGATGTCAGATTTTATTAGAGTTAGATGAAGTCAGTGGTACTGGTTTGACCCACTCACAAATTGCACATACTTATGCGGTCTGTCCGGCTACGGTTACAAATATTATCCAATCTTATGTTAAGAACGGTATTACTAATATTGTCAAATACAACATCAGCCCAAATTCAAGTGCGGCATTACGCAAGGCAGATGGACGGACGGAAGCGCATTTGATTCAAATTGCTTGCGATCCGGCACCCGAAGGACACTCCCGATGGACACTCCGGCTTCTGGAAGAGAAAGCACGTATTGAACTGGAAACACCAGTCAGCAGAGAAACAATCCGCAGGGTATTAAAAAAAATGAACTTAGACCTCACCTCAATGACTATTGGTGCATCCCGCCAAAAGAGGATGCAGAATTCATAGCATGTATGGAAGATGTTCTCGATGTCTATGAACTCGCGTATGACCCAATGCGTCCGGTCGTCTGCATGGATGAAAAACCATACCAGCTGTTGGGAGAGACAAGGGAACCGCTGCCAATGCGCCCGGGAGATGACCGGAAAGTAGATTCCGAATATATCCGTAATGGTACATGCAGCATCTTTGCTTTCATAGAACCTCTTGCTGGGAAGCATCATGTCAGTGTCCGGGAGCACCGGACTGCAGTTGACTGGGCAGAAGAAATAAAATACCTTGTTGATGTCATGTACCCAGAAGTGGAAAAAATCATTCTTGTAATGGATAACCTTAATACCCATAAACCGGCATCCTTATATAAAAAGTATCCTGCGGCAGAAGCAAGGCGTCTTATAAAACACTTGGAAATCCATTATACACCGAAACATGGAAGCTGGCTGGATATCGCTGAAATAGAACTTAATGTAATGACACGCCAGTGCCTGTCACGGCGAATTGACGATATCAATCATCTCCGCAGCGAATTATCGGCATGGGAAACCGAGCGTAATACAAGGGCGGCAAAGGTGGATTGGCAATTTAAAACTGCTGATGCACGAATCAAATTGAATTCGCTATATCCCAAATTTACTGCCACTTCCGTGTAAGTGGCAGTAATGCTAAAT
>NZ_JBBEWO010000049.1:0-1163 GCF_038739805.1 Blautia acetica
CTTCATCTGACAGGGGAAGATATGTTTTTCTCATAGTGTTCATCCTTTCTTAGATAACACTATTTTACCACACATCATCCATAAAATATATAGCAGTTATTTAATTTACTTTATACTAGATTACTTTGACAGCCTGCAGATAATTATCACAGAGCCTTTTTCGAGCTATACGGAAGAACAGCAGCTTTCTGACCTGGCTGATGGAATGGCAGCAGCAGTAGAATACAAAAAGAGCTGCCATTCATGACAGCCCTCCTTCTTTACGCACGTTCAGAAAGTGTTTTGCATTCAACTGCAAGTGTATAAAATGCATTTTTAAGGCTCCTGCTGTTGCAACGAAGCATTACTTCCTGGGCTTTACGGCCTCTTTCAATAGCCTTTTCTTTGACCATAGAACGATATTGTTCCTCCGTCATGAAATCTTTCCAGGTTAAATGGTTCATTTTGCAGGCAAGATATCCGTCTGCATCACATTTCAGAGCAACATCATGCCCGTAATTTGGCTTTGCATCTGAATATAAAAATGGAGTGAGAATATACCCAGGAGAATGAATTCCAAGCAAGTCAGCTTCTTCCTTGGATAAATGAAATACTTCTTTTTTCTTCTCCATCCTGGAAGTGTAATACCAGTCGGGCCGTCCCTCCAGTTCCCACAGGATATCGGCAGCTTTCCCATATTCCACACCAAGAGTATAAATAATCAAATCGATTGCATTGATTGCAGCACCACATGCTGTGCAGTATAGATTATTCCAGCCTGGCTTAAAATAACAGTTTGTTGCATGACGATCTGCATGCTGCGGCAATGGACACAGTAAGAAACAGGATGTTCCTTTTCTTCTAACCGGTATGCCAAGGTAATTGACCACCGTTTCAATGTCCGCTTCCTGTTTTAATCTTGCGTAATTATTTTTTGCCATAACAAAAATCCTCCCATATCTGATTCTTTTGTTTCAATATGGAAGAATTTTAAAATCATAAATAAGGAGAACACCCATGACAGTAAAAGAATATACTACAAAATTAAATAATCAGAAAAATACTTAAGTCAGCAACCACCAGTTCAACTGGTGGTTTGATATTAGCCCTCAAAAGGGCTTTATTACTGCTCGCCCCGAAGGGCGGTGTCGCAAGCACGTTTACTGGTCCGCTATAAAGCGGTA
>NZ_JBBEWO010000051.1:0-890 GCF_038739805.1 Blautia acetica
CTTTGGATGGTCTGCTTTCACCATGTGTTCATCTGTTTTGCTGGCATACACACCGATGTGATGTTCTTCCACTTCTGCCTTCGCAGGTACGAAATGATATTTTCTGGAAATGGCATCCGGTAACTGCTTCCATCCCCTGACACCGAATTCCGCTTCCAATTCCTCTTCGGACAGATAATGGTCAATCCGTCTGACCGGAAGCCCGGAAAGATCAGCCTCTTTCTTTCCTTTACGCTTCGGCTGCTTTGGAGACTTCAGTTCCAGAGCATCAGGCTCTGCTGCATTAAGATCACAGACAGCTTCCGCTTCATTGAAAAAGATAATCGTTCCGTCTACTTCACGAAAACAGATCTGGCTGGTATCTTCCATTTTTTCAGAAGACCTGCCAAAACGGTTCTGCTTACCAAGGATTACCTGTTCCATCAGGAGCTGCATTTTTTCATTCGATGCGTGAAGTTCCTTTGTTATGGCTTCCAATTGCTCCTGCTGTTGTAAAAGAAGCTGGATAAGAAACGGCTTATCAACACTATTTAATTGTTCCTTCGTATACTTAACTGCCATAACTAAACCTCACTTTCCTGAGTGCTATTATAGCAGAACCAACGGTTTTTGGCTATTTTTGAATTCTGTCACCTTCGTCATTTTGACGGTGGATAACAGTCATGAATACCTGAGAATAAAAGCCTGAATTTCAGATATTTATGACTGTTATCCACAATCTGAAAAGTTTTGGGATCCGGAGTATATAGAAACTCACAGAAAACTTTCAGAATGTGAATAACTTTAAATTTTATATCGCACAGGATAACCTGACATGGATGAAAATGATTTTATTTTCTGCGTTTTGCACAAATCACAAGGAGAATTCAGGATCAGGAACTTCTTCTATT
>NZ_JBBEWO010000052.1:0-858 GCF_038739805.1 Blautia acetica
GTGCATAGCCAACAGCATCACCAAATTTATCTTTCTTGGACACATTTATAGTTTTTAGGTACGCAAAAAACGCATCCACAAGTGGTTTGATAACCGCCTGCCGTTGCTTAAGCCGTTCATCAGAAGAAAGGTCCTTCAGCTTCCCTTCTTCCCGATAGATTGCCTGAATCTGTTTCATCAGAAGAAATGCATTGGATTCCTTTTGACAGGATTTCGGAACCAGCTTTAAGGCTTCATCAAATCTGCGGCGACAGTGCACCCAGCATCCGGCAATGGTCAGTTCTTCCAACTCTTTTTCTAAAGTATGGTAGACCTGGTAACCGTCTGTTACACAGATGCCGTCGTACCCTTTTAGGAATTCCCGTGGATGGGATGCATTTCTCGTTTGCTGGTATTCATACAGGACAATCTGCCGTTTTTGGTACAAATGTCCGGAACGGTATACCCACATCCAGCTTTTGCTCCCGGCTTTGCGTCCGTCATGGTTTACAAGCACCGGCGTCTCGTCTGCCTGGATGACGTGGTAGAAATACAATTCTTTATGAAGATAATCATAAAGGATTGATAGATATTCCTCTGCTAAACGTATGCACCAGTTTGCCATGTTCTGCCTTGTGATCTGCAGACCATAACGCTGGAATTCCTGCTCCAATCGATAGAGAGGAACTGCGTTCACATATTTTCCATTGATGATCGCAGCACCCAGAGATGGTGATACCAGACTCCCATGCAGTAACGTCTTTGGATGGTCTGCTTTCACCATGTGTTCATCTGTTTTGCTGGCATACACACCGATGTGATGTTCTTCCACTTCTGCCTTCGCAGGTACGAAATGATATTTTCTGGAAATGGCATCCG
>NZ_JBBEWO010000053.1:0-846 GCF_038739805.1 Blautia acetica
CACGTCTTTCATCGGCTCTTAGTGCCAAGGCATCCGCCCTGCGCTCTTTCTTGCTTGGCCTCTTCAGATACTATAGCGTTAATATCTGACGGCTTGTTGTTTCTTGGTTTCTCTACTTGTCCGCTGCTTTCGCAGCGCCTCGTTTCGTCTCTATCTCTACGTTTAACGTATTTTAGATGTTTCGTATATGCGATTTTCAAGGTACATATCTGACTGATGTTTTATCAGCCATTAGAACACACAAATTCCTTTGTATCCTCTAATCACTGGTAAAACCAGTTTATCCTAACAGCGTTCCCCCGCTGGTCCGGGTTACACCTTACGGTGCCGTTCTATTTTCATAGGCTTTCTTCCCCAAGCCTTTTTTAAGGGCTCCGGCAGCCACCTGCTTTCCCATGCCGTCTCCAGCATAGTATCATCGGCCGCTTCAGTCTTAACCTTCGTGTTCGGGATGGGTACGGGTGTTTCCCCGAAGCGCATCGCCACCGGAATCTTTTCTGTTATCTCTTTTTGATAACTCAACAGTAAAACACATTCTCACCACTCTCACTAACCTCATGCTCACTTGCGTTCGCATTCGCTAAGTGTTCGGGCGGGCTTTCTCACTAAATTCGCGCTTCGCACTCATTAAGTGTTCAATGCCTCTACTTCTTCTTCCTTAGAAAGGAGGTGATCCAGCCGCACCTTCCGATACGGCTACCTTGTTACGACTTCACCCCAGTTATCGGTCCCGCCTTCGGCAGCTCCTCCCTTGCGGTTAGGTCACTGACTTCGGGCGTTACTGACTCCCATGGTGTGACGGGCGGTGTGTACAAGACCCGGGAACGTATTCACCGCGACATTCTG
>NZ_JBBEWO010000054.1:0-823 GCF_038739805.1 Blautia acetica
ATGTGGACTTTAGTCTGTTTCGCCCATTGGAGTTTTTCGTTGATCCGAAAAATGGAGATGGGCGAAACAATAATCCACCCGCTATGCGGGTGCGCGTCGATTGTTATACAAAAAAATTACCTTTCCGTGTACAATAAAGTTGTTCAGGCTATATTGTAGAAAGGAAAGGTAATTTATGGCGAAGAAAGAATATTCACTCGCACATACAAAATGGATGTGCAAATATCACATCGTCTTCACACCAAAGTATAGACGAAAAGTAATTTATAATCAATATAAAGCGGATATCAGAGATATTATAAAACAATTGTGCAGTTATAAAGGTGTTGAAATAATTGAAGGACATCTGATGCCAGATCATATTCATATGTTAGTAAGTATTCCCCCGAAGATAAGCGTATCTTCATTTATGGGATATCTAAAAGGTAAAAGTGCACTTATGATATTTGATAAACACGCAAATTTAAAGTATAAATTTGGAAATCGTCATTTCTGGGCGGAGGGATATTATGTTAGTACAGTCGGATTAAATGAGGCAACAATAAAAAAATATATCCAAGAACAGGAAAAGCATGATATTGCAATGGATAAATTAAGTGTAAAAGAATATGAAGACCCTTTTAAGGGGTAATGCCAAGTAGTAACAATACCCCTTAAGGGGTAGCGACGAGTCAAGAGCAATATGGCTTGAACGGAGCTGTGGGAAGGATGTGTAAACAGAATTCCCATAGCCGAAAGAGAAAGCCAGCGCCTTGAGACGCTGGCCTAGTAACAAGGGCTTATAGCCCTAGAGCAAACCACCCGTTGGACGGGTGGTCATGAT
>NZ_JBBEWO010000055.1:0-816 GCF_038739805.1 Blautia acetica
CTGTTGTTTTTCTTGTTTCATAGATTTCATCTGCCTCCTTTTTCTAAAGGATAAGGGATAAAACCAGACCTGTCGTGTAAGGTTATGTTGGCAGGATAAAAAGTTTATTGGAGGTTGATTTAATCTGCATGAACTGTCTGGAAAAGAGGGAAAAACATCCTGAAATCAGGCTGGGGATATCGGGGAGGTGAAGCCTCATGGAGAGCAGGCGCTGCTTCCAATGTAAGCGGTAGTTCCGGATTATGGATTTCAGGTTGTTTTCATCCACGAGGTATTGTTCTGCCAGTATGTTCCGGAATCCGGTTTCATGTTCATAAGCATGAATCAGACGGACGTGCAGAACCAGAGGGATCTGTGAATAAGGGATCATGGATGAAAGTAACAGTGCATGGGTATGCCCGCATGCCTTGCAGTACACACGAATGACTGAAAGGGAGAGAACCCTGTCAGCAAGCTGGATGCTGCGTCTGTAAGAGCCATAACGGATAAGACAGCCGGAGTGACCGCAGACACATGAAATAAGGTTCAGATCAAGAGAATCTATTGTTTTATTGTAAAAATCCTGAGAAATAAGGTTGTAGTTTTCTGTTTTAATTGTTATCATAGGTATGCATGAATGTAGCGTAAGCTATGTTTGGGTGAAAGCAGAAATCAAACTTTGGTCGGGGAGGTTTCTGCTTTTTTATTTCACGGTTACAAAACCATATGATAACACAAGAGGCCTCAGGATAAAACAATCTGATGGAAAATACGTCAGATTCCTTTATTCCAAGACCTCTTTTATTATGCCTTAAAGATGAAAAATAAGTTTGTTAT
>NZ_JBBEWO010000056.1:0-672 GCF_038739805.1 Blautia acetica
TAAGTCAGCAACCACCAGTTCAACTGGTGGTTTGATATTAGCCCTCAAAAGGGCTTTATTACTGCTCGCCCCGAAGGGCGGTGTCGCAAGCACGTTTACTGGTCCGCTATAAAGCGGTACTTCTTGAATCTTCTTTTCTTGATTCTTCTGCTTGCTCTTTTATATATTTCTGAACTGCCTCATCCGTGATATTACCAATTGTCTCAACATAATATCCTCTTGCCCAAAAGGCTTTATCCCATTTACTTTGCAGTTCTGGATGTCTGTCATAAATCATTAGCGTACTTTTACCTTTTAAGTATCCCATGAAATTTGATACACTCAACTTCGGTGGGATTGCTACACTTAGATGTACATGATCTATACATACTGCTCCTGCAATAATCTCAACATCCTTATATCTACATAGTGTACTAATTATTTCTCTTACATCTTCCCGAACTTTTCCATATAATACTTTTTTACGATATTTCGGGATAAATACGATATGATATTGGCATTTCCATCTGGTATGTGATATGCTTCTATTGTCCATTTGGACCACCTCCTATGTTTGAGTTTGGCTTGCGACACCATTCTCAATATAACATAGGAGGTTTTTTATTGAAATCCTCACCGTTTCCACTTACACTATTCGCCCCAGCATAGCTGGGGGATTAGACTTTTCATTTA
>NZ_JBBEWO010000057.1:0-663 GCF_038739805.1 Blautia acetica
TTGAACAAAATCGCTGCGCGATGGCCTGCCAAGGCTGTGGCATAGCGATTTTCTGTTTTCTATAATAAAAAACAGTGGAAAGCAAGTCCTAAAAGTAGTATTGTTAAATCACCACAAAATAACAATCAAACAGGATCGACCTTCCCACTGCCTATGAAAAGAATACCACCCTTCCGCTTGGTTGGCAAGCGGTTTTATGACCCAAATGCACCTCCGTGTAAAGCAGTGTTTTGATTACTACTGATTTTACATGGAGGATTTTATTATGTATGAAAAATATTTAGAACAGCTTGAGGAAGCCGGAAAAATCCGCAACCTCAAAGAACGTTCCATCAACTGCTATAAAAACTATGTTTCTTACTTCCTGAAATATCAAGCGAAGCACCCTGAAGAACTTACCTGCCAGGATGTCAGAAATTTTTTGCTTGCCAAAAAAGAGGAAGGACTAAGAGCCACAACTCTGAACCTTTATAATTCGGCTATCCGTTTTTTCTATCGGAATGTCCTGCATATCCTTTGGGATGATATCACAGTTCCACGTATGATTCTGGAACACAAGCTTCCGACCGTACTGACTGTTGATGAAATAGACCGTCTATTAGAAGCTGTTGATGATATCAAATATAGAGCCATGTTTGCAACGATGTATTCTTCCGGGATGCG
>NZ_JBBEWO010000058.1:0-657 GCF_038739805.1 Blautia acetica
GGGTGGTGGGAGAAATCTTTAGATATAAGCAAGAACTCCTGTGCTATGATGAATGTGGGTCTGCAAAACCACAAATAAAAGCACAGGAGGTCCAAATAATGGACGTAAATAGTTTAGCTCATACAAAATGGGAATGCAAGTATCATATAGTTTTTGCACCAAAATACCGGAGACAAGTAATTTATAAACAAATACGAGCGGATGTAGGAGAAATTCTAGGATCATTATGCAGAAGAAAAGGAATAGAAATTATTGAAGCAGAGTGTTGTCCAGATCATATTCATATGCTGGTGCGAATTCCACCCAAATATTCAGTATCAGAAATAGTGGGATATCTCAAAGGAAAAAGTTCGCTCATGATATTCGAACGCCATGCAAATCTAAAATATAAATATGGAAATAGGCATTTCTGGTGTCGCGGATATTATGTAGATACAGTCGGTAAAAATACTGCAAAGATCAAAGAATATATTCAGAAACAATTAAAAGAAGATTTAGAGTATGATCAGATGTCGTTAGTAGAGTATATTGACCCGTTTACGGGTGAGCCAGTGAAGAAACACAATAAATAAAACGCTTGGAGCGTAAGTAGGAAGTCAAAGCAAACCAGCAAGCTCCTTTTGGAGCTGTGCCGGTGTAAGGAAGCACTGAAAAGCC
>NZ_JBBEWO010000060.1:0-503 GCF_038739805.1 Blautia acetica
AAATCGCACTGATGCGCTATGGCGCCATCGCACCTATTATTGCAGGACTTGATGAACGTTATCCAAGCAAGACCGCTTTTTACACGGAAATTTCTGCAAAAGGACTCATGGGACCCGACGGGAAGCTCCATCATTATGCTCCCGCCACCATTGAAAAATGGTATCTGGACTATCAGAACCATGGTTTTGAAGGTCTCGTCCCGAAAGGGCGGTCAGATGCCGGCATGAGCCGCAAGCTTGACGAAGAACTTCAGGAGAGAATCCGGTATTTCAAGACCAACTATCCACGCATGTCTGCGGCCGCTATTTACAGGCAGCTGAAATCCGATGGCTCTGTAATAAACGGACAGGTATCCGAATCCACCGTCAGCCGCTTTGTGAAACGGCTTCAGTCGGAACTGCGGCAGACACCGAACAAGGATATGCGCCGCTATGAACGCCCTCATATCAATGAGGTCTGGTGCGGGGACAGCAGCGTCGGTCCCCGCCTTACAGATTCGGAT